>CAUJJQ010000090.1 GCA_963205285.1 Pseudomonadota bacterium
ACGCTATATATCAGCCCGCTCAAGGCATTGGCGGCGGATATGCAGCGCAATCTGCTGTCCCCCATCGGCGATCTGGGGCTGGACATAGATGTTGCCACGCGCACCGGCGACACGCCGCATGACGCGCGGCGGCGGCAAAAATCCCACCCGCCCGACATTTTACTGACCACGCCCGAATCGCTTAGCCTGATGCTGGCCGACAGCGATGCCGCGCATGTTTTTGCCGCTATCGACACCATCATCATCGATGAAGTGCATAGTTTTGCCAGCACAAAGCGCGGCGATTTATTGTCGCTGGCAATGGCGCGGCTTACCGCGCTGTGCCCCGGCCTGCGCCGTGTTGCGCTGTCCGCCACCATTGCGGAGCCGGACAAATGGCGTGACTGGATGGCACCCGATGGTGCGGGCGAAAACGTCCGGCTGATATTGGGCGAAGCGGGCGCGCCGCCTGACATCCAGATCCTCCTGCCCGAAGCGCGCGTGCCATGGGCGGGGCACAGCGGACTATATGCGGTGCAGGCGGTGATGGAGGTTATCGCCGCGCACCGTACCAGCATCATTTTTTGCAATACGCGCGGGCTGTGCGAACTGATTTTTCAGGCATTGTGGAAAGTGAATGACAAGGGGCTGCCGATTGCCATCCACCATGGATCGCTGTCGCGCGAGGCCCGCCAGCGCACCGAAGCGGCGATGGCGGCGGGGCAATTACGCGCGCTTATCGCAACGTCGAGCGTCGATCTGGGGTTGGATTGGGGCGATGTGGATTGCGTGGTGCAAATGGGTGCGCCCAAGGGGGCGAGCCGGTTGATCCAGCGCATCGGGCGCGCCAACCACAGGCTGGATGCCGCGTCCAAGGCGCTGGTCGTACCGGGCAATCGTTTCGAATGGCTGGAAACCCGCGCCGCGATTGACGCGATTGCGGTGGGGGAGCGCGATGTTACCCCCTTTCGCCCCGGCGCGCTCGACGTGTTGGCGCAGCATATCACCGGCTGTGCGTGCGCCGCACCATTTGGGGAGGCGGCGCTGCTCCGCGAAATCCGCCGTGCCGCGCCCTATAGGCACCTCTCCGATGCCAGTTTTCAGCGCACAATCGGCTTTGTGCGTGACGGCGGCTATGCGCTCAGCGCCTATGACCGCTTCCACCGCCTCGCCCCCGCAGGCAAGGATGCGGATGGCAGCCCCATGTGGCGCATTTCCAGCCCCGCCTTTGTCCGCCAGCATCGGATGAATGCGGGCGTCATCGTCGAAGCGCCGACGATATCGGTGCGCTTCAAAAATGGCCGCAAATTGGGGGAGGTGGAGGAATATTTTGCATCCACCCTGGTCGCGGGCGACCGTTTTTTCTTTGCCGGGGTCGCGCTCGAAGTCATTGGCATGGCGGACAATGATTTGCAGGTGCGCGCCACCGCCAAATCGGCCCAAATCCCCAGCTATTCCGGCACGCGCATCGCGCTCACCACCCAATTGGCGGCGCGGGTGCGCGCGCTGATTGCCAACCCAGCCTGTTGGGTCGATTTTCACGCCGATGTGCGCCAGTGGCTGGCTGTCCAGCGCGGCAAATCGCACCTGCCCGCACCCGATGAATTGCTATCGGAAATTTTCGCGCATGAAGGGCAGCATTATTGGCTGCTCTACCCCTTTGAAGGGTGGAATGCCCACCAATCGCTCGCCATGCTCTTAACCCGGCGGATGGAGGCGGCGGGGCTGCAACCTTTGGGTTTTCAGGCCAGCGACTATGCGCTCGCCATCTGGTCGGCAAAGCCGGTCAAAGACCCCAAATCCTTGCTTTCCAACCAGATTTTGGAGGATGATTTTGCCGATTGGGTCGAACAATCGCATCTGTTGAAACGCGCCTTCCGCGATGTCGCGGTGATTGGCGGGCTCATCGAACGGCAATTGCCGGGCAAGCGCAAAAGCGCACGGTCAGTCACTTTTTCGACCGACCTTATTTATGATGTGTTGATGCGATACCAGAGCGACCATTTGCTGATAGAGGCAGCCTGGGCCGATGCGGCGGCGCGGCTGACCGACGTCGGGCGGCTGGGCGCGCTGCTCGAAAATGCGGCGGCACGGCTGGTCGATAAAAGGCTGGATCGCGTCAGCCCCTTTGCGCTGCCGGTGATGTGCGAAATTGGCCGCGAGAATGTGACCAGCAAGGCGACCGAAGATAGCCTGATTGCCGATGCTGCGCGCGATACGCAGGATGCAGAAGCGGCGCTGATAGCACTGGCGATGGCGGACGAATTGCCATAGCTTGGCAGGCAATGTGGGGGAGAATCCATTGATGTACGCGCGTTTTTTATCCTTGCTGCCCGCGCTGGGCGCCATTGCCGCGATCAGCGCCTGTTCGCCGATGGGGACGCCCGCACCTGCGCCCGCCCCAGCGGACCCCGCCACCATCCACGCGCGGATTTTGACGCTCGACACGCATCTCGACACGCCGGTGCATTTTGAACGGCGCGATTGGGATTTTGGCGCGGCGCATGATTTTTACAGCGATATGAGTCAGGTTGATCTGCCGCGCATGACCGAGGGGGGTCTGGATGGCGGATTTTTCGTCCTTTATACATCGCAAGGGCCGCTGACTGCCGAAGGCTTTGCCCATGCCGCAAGCGCCGCCGAACATCGGCTCGCCGCCATAGAGGCGACGCTCAACGCCCACCGCGATGCCATCACTCGCGTCACCAGCGCGGGTGAGGCGGCACGGGTTGCCAGTCGTGGCGGCCATTTCGCGCTAATCTCGGTCGAGAACAGCTATCCGCTGGGCGAAAGCGTGGCCGGATTGGCCGATTGGCGGCGGCGCGGCGTGCTGATGGCGGGGCCGGTGCACAATGGCGGCAACCAGTTCGGCGATTCGGCGAGCGGCGGGACAGCGCGCTGGGGCGGCCTGTCGCCGCTTGGCCGCGCATGGGTGGCGGAAATGAACCGGCTGGGGATGGTCATTGACGCCAGCCATGCGAGTGATGCCGCGCTCACCCAGATGCTCGAACTTTCCGCCGCGCCCATCATCCTGTCGCACAGCGGGTTCAAGGCGATTTTTGATCACCCGCGCAACATCAGCGATGATCAGGCGCGCGCCATCGCCGCCAAGGGTGGGGTGATTCAGGTCAACAGCGTCTTTCTGTCGCGCTTTAACCTCAGCACAACGCGCAGCCCGCTTTACGACCAGTTTGAGAATATCGGCGCGCTGAATAATGCCGATGTGCGCGCACTGGGTAGCGCATGGCGCACGCTCGACCAAAGCGAACGGGTGAATGAGGGGGATTTTGACCTGTTCATGCGCGCGCTGTTCCATTGCATCGATGTCGTCGGCGCAGACCATTGCGGCATTGGCGCGGATTGGGACGGCGGGGCGGGCATGCGCGGTTTTGAGGATATTCGCGTCGCCCCGCGCATTACCGCCGCACTGATGGCGCATGGTTTGACCGAGGAACAGGTGGCGCAAATCTGGGGTGGCAATGTGCTACGCCTGCTCAATGCCGCGCAAACTCTCCGTAACCGGTTGATACCGCTACGTTAAAGCCAATGCTTGCTGTATCAAAAATTAAGGCATAGCCTTTGCCCCAATCGCCCCCTTGCAATAGCACCGGGGGGCTGCATGTCGGGAGACAAGGGTCATGCGCCAATTTTTATACGCTGCCGCCGCTGGGGCGCTGATGGTGGGGAGCGCGCTTGCCGCGCAAAATACCCCCGCCGACCCGCCGCCAGCCAGCAACAGCGGTCAGGTTGCGGTATCGCTGCCGACCAGCCTGCCCGATGCCGGATTGGTAACCCCGATGACGGTTGACCAGACAACACGCCTGATGCTGCCGGTGCGGATCAATGGTGCTGGCCCCTTTCCCTTCATTGTCGATACCGGCGCGGAACGCACCGTCCTGTCGCGCGAAGTAGCGCAGCAGTTAAACCTGCCGGTCGTCGGGCGCGCGCGGGTTGTCGGCATGGCAGAGGCGGTGGAGACCAACCTCGTCGCACCGGGTGATCTGGGTCTGGAGCATCTGACGCTCGAAACCGGCGATGTACCGACCTTTTCGCAATTTAACATCGGCGCGCCGGGGCTGATCGGCATCGACAGTCTGCAAGGACACAAGGTGGTGATAGATTTCATCGCCCAGCGCATCGACATCCGCCCATCCGAAGCGCGGCGGCAACAACGGCGCGAAGAAAGTTTTGATGATGATGCCATCACCGTCATCGCACGGTCGCGCGGCGGGCGGATGATATTGTCCAACGCCAGCATCGACGGGCATCGGGTGGATATTATCGTCGATACCGGCGGACAGGCGAGCGTCGGCAATCTGGCACTGCAACGCCTGGTACAGCGGACGCAGCGGCACCCCAACGGGCTGACACCGGGTGAATTGCGCACGGTTACCGGCGGCACATTGGCGGTGCAGCGCAGCCAGATTGAACGGATCAGTGTTGGCGGGGTGGATTTTACCGCGCTGCCTGTCGCCTATGCCGATTCACCCGCCTTTGCCGAACTGGGGCTGAACCGCCGTCCGGCGCTGCTGCTGGGCATGGATGCGCTGCGTCTGTTTGACCGGATAGCGGTGGATTTTGCCAATCGGCGCGTCACCTTTGACCTGCCCGACGGCGCACGCCGCGACAATGACCAACGCTATGCAGCGCTTAACCTGCCGCACATGCCCCTGACGGCCGCGCGCTGACCAACGCAAGGCAGCGGCTATGGAATCCATCTCCATTGCCGGACAGATTTTGCACCCGCTGGCCGAACGCGCTTTATGGTGGCCGGCTGAGCAGGCGCTGATCGTCGCAGATTTGCATTTGGAAAAGGCAAGCGCGCTGGCGCGAACCGGGCAGATGCTCCCGCCCTATGACAGTATCGACACGGTCGGTCGGCTGACCGCGCTTGCCGCCCATTGGGACGCGCGGAGAATATATGCGCTGGGTGATAGTTTCCATGACGATGCGGGGCCGCAGCGGCTGGCCGACGATGCGCGCGATGCGATGGCGCAATTGGCCAAGCGCGCGCACATATATTGGGTGGAGGGTAACCATGATGCCGACGCCCAAATTAGCGATCATCTACCCGGCGAAGTCCATGGCGAAATGGATGTGGCGGGGTTAAAATTGGTGCATATTGCGGGGCAGGCACCGCCCGCACCCGGTTGCGGCGAAATATCGGGCCATTATCATCCCAAATATCGCCTGCGCCAGCGCGGGCAGATGGTCAGTCGCCCCTGCTTCATCTTGGCGGGGCAACAGCTGATCCTTCCAGCATTTGGTACGCTGACCGGGGGTCTGGATGCCACAGCACCGCCATTTGACCATTTTGGACCACGCGAAGCGCTGATTTGTGCGGGTTCCAGCATGTATCGCTTTACGATATATCCCAAAGCGCCGCGCGCGCGCCACTATGGCAGAAATGCCGCAGTTTTGGCCAAATAATCGCCGATTGACGCATCAGGCTTGCTTTGCCACTTGCCCCCCGTAAACCCTCAGTTTCTGAAATCCGGTATCCTCATACAAGGTGAGCGAGCCGGATATGATGGAGAGAAATATGGCATACTCCCCCACAAGGGCGCTGTTCGGCGCACTCTTATTTTCGGCCAGCAGCCTTGCGTTGGCAACCCCCGCATTTGCACAGGACGCCGCACCGCAGGACGGCGCCAGCGAAGCGGCTGATGACGGCGACATCGTCGTCGTCGCACAGGGCCGCGCACAGGCACTGAGCGATGTCCCCGTCGCCGTGTCGGCGGTAACGTCCGAAGCATTGGCCAACAGCGGTGCCAATGACATTCGCCAGCTTAACCAGATCGCCCCTTCGCTGCTCGTTTCCTCGACCGGCAGTGAAGCCAATGGTTCGGCGCGTATTCGCGGCGTCGGCACGGTTGGCGACAATCCGGGACTGGAATCCTCGGTCTCGGTATTCATCGACGGTGTTTATCGTTCGCGTTCGGGTATTGGCCTCAATGATCTGGGCGAAATTGACCGCATCGAAGTGTTGCGCGGGCCGCAGGGGACGCTCGGCGGGCGCAACAGCTCGGCAGGCCTTATCTCCGTCTATTCGCGCAAGCCCAGCTTTACCTTTGGCGGCAATGGCGAAATTTCCTATGGCAATTATGACGCGCTGCGGGCGGCTGTCGGCATCACCGGGCCGATATCCGAAACGCTCGCTGCGCGGATTGATGGGGTTTATTCGCGCCGCGACGGTTTCTATTTTGACCCGACCAACAACACCGACGTCAACGACCGCGACCGTTTCTTTGTGCGCGGCCAATTATTGTGGGAGCCGAGCGATTCGCTCAGCCTGCGCCTGATTGGCGATTATAGCCGCCGGACAGAGGCATGTTGCGGCGCGGTCTATGTAGACCGGGTCACCAACCCCTTTGTCGGCAATCTGAACGATCCGGCATCACCGGTCAGCAACCCGGCGCAGAATAATATCATCAATGTTTTGCGCGATTTGGGCCAACCCATCGCCGCGTTCAACAATGGCTATGACCGCACTTTGTCGGTCAGCCCGGGGCGCAGCTATGACGGTGAAACCAGTGACGGCGGCGTTTCGCTCGAAGTCAATTGGGACTTGGGTGGGGCACGCCTGACGTCGGTCACCGGCTATCGCGATTATCGCTCCAGCCAGGCGTCGGACACAGATTACAGCACAGTCGACATCCTCTATCGCGGCGAAGATGACGATGCGTTCCGGCAGTTCCGCACCTTTAGCCAGGAAATCCGCCTGCAGGGTGAAGCCTTTGACGGGCACCTCGACTGGCTGATCGGCGGCTATTACGCCAATGAGAAATTGACGCTGACCGACAATCTGCGTTTCGGCAGCCAATATGGCCGCTTTGCCAGCTGCCGCCTGATTTCGGGTGGTGGGCTTGCCGGGCTTTATTCACCGGGCAGCGCGGGTTGCGTCGCCAGCCAAGCTGTATTTTCAGGCGCGTTCGGCGCGGCAGGCCCGACCTTGCTCGCTTCCTTGCTGCGTTTGGATGGCATGTCGAACGTCGGCACGACGCTCGACCGTTATCGGCAGAACAGCCGCAACTATGCGCTGTTCACGCATAATATCGTCCATCTGACCGACAGCTTGGATGTCACATTGGGGCTGCGCTACACCAATGAACGCAAGCGGCTGAACGCCACCTTTGGCAATGACAATGCGGCCTGTACCGCAAACCAGGCCGCGCTGGTGCCCTTCCTCTCCAACCCTGCACTGGCAGCGGTTGCGGGGGGCATCATCGGCCTGTCGTGCCAAGGCAATAGCACTGCAGAGCTCAACAATGTCTCCATCGGCGATTCGCGCGGTGAGGATGAGTTCACCGGCACCGCCATCCTGTCTTGGCGGCCGACCGATGATCTGATGCTCTATACCAGCTATTCGCATGGCTATAAGGCAGGCGGGTTCAACCTCGACCGGTCGGCGTTGAAATCGCCAATCCTGCCCTTTGCAGCGACGCCGGGTGGGGCGCAATCGCTGGTCGGCAATCTGCAATTCGACAGCGAAACGGTCGATGCCTATGAAATTGGCGCGAAATATTCGACCCGCGAGTTCAGCCTGTCGGTCGCTGCGTTCCGGCAGGATTTCTCCAACTTCCAGCTCAACACTTTCAACGGCACCGTCTTCCTCGTCCAGACAGTCAATGGCTGCGGCGGCGCAGGGCTGACCGGCGGGCCGGGGGCGGACCGCGACTTGAGCGGGGCAACCGGGGCCTGTGCGCCGGGTGACGTCACCTGGGGTGTGCGCGCCCAAGGGGTGGAATTGGAAGCAGCCTTGGTGCCGGTGCGCAATTTCCGCATTGCAGCAGGCGTTACCTATGCCAACACCCATTTTAACGACGACATTGTCGGCAATCGTGCGGGTGCCCCGCTCGACCCGGCGCTGCGTTATCTGCCGGGTGATAATCTCTCGAACGCGCCGCAACTCGTTACCACGGGGTCGATTACTTGGACCCCGCCGATTGGCGACAGCGGGATGACCGGCCTCTTCTACGTCGATACGCGGATGACCAGCGACTATAACACCGGCAGCGACCTGTTCCCGCAAAAGGAACAGGATGGTTATGCCATCGTCAATGCGCGCATCGGCATTCGCGGCGATCAGGATCGTTGGGCGGTCGAACTTTGGGCACAAAATCTGTTCAACGTCGATTATTCGCAGGTGGCGTTCAACTCCCCCTTCCAAGCGGGCGGGGCGAGCGCGGCCTTCACCGACGCGACCAATTACCCCGGCGGACGGCAGATATTCTCCATGTTCCTTGCCGAACCGCGCACCTATGGCATTACGCTGCGCGGCCGTTTCTAAACATATCCGCGCAATCAAACGGGGGGGTGGCAGCAATGCCGCCCCCTTTTTTATGCGCGTTCACCAAACAGCGCGCTGCCAACGCGGATATGGGTGGCACCGATGCGCACCGCGGTCGGGAAATCGCCGCTCATCCCCATCGACAGGCCGGTCAGCCCATGGTCGTCGGCCAGCTTAGCGGTCAGCGCAAACCATGGCGCAGGTTCCAGCCCCAGCGGCGCGACGCACATCAAGCCAATGATCGGCACGTCGACACCCCGCGCAGCCGCAATCAACGCGCCAACATCAGCCGGTGCGCAGCCACCCTTTTGCGCCGCCCCCTCCAGATTGATCTGGATGAAACAGGGGGTGCGCCGGCCGGTTGCATCCATCGCCCTTGCCAGCGCGGCTAGCAGGCTGGGCCGGTCGAGCGAATGGATAACATCGAACAGCGCCACCGCCTCTGCTGCCTTGTTCGATTGCAATTGCCCCACCATGTGCAGCGTGACGTCCGGATATGCATCGCGCAACGTCGGCCATTTTGCTGCCGCTTCGGCAACCCGATTTTCACCGAAATGGCGCTGCCCTGCGGCCAGCAACGGCGCAATTTGTTCAGCCCCATGCGTTTTGGAAATGGCGATGCAAGTCACCGCATCTGCCGCACGGCGCGCATCGGCGAGTCCCCGCGCCACCGCCGCATCGACTGCATCGAGCCGTTGACGCGCTGCCAATACGGCATCCTCTATTGCTTTATGCTCCATAAAGCCGCGCTATAAGGGGCGCGATGCTGCCCCGCCACCCCCCAAAAAGCCCGCCAAAGCCAATGGTGCGCCACTGGTTGATGGGCGATGCGCGGCTGGGGGATGCTTTGCTGGCCGCTGCGCGCAATCTGCCGCCCAACGGCGCGATTATTCTGCGCCCCCATGCTATGACGGCGGCGCAACTGACCCCTGCAAATTTGCGCCAACTGCGCGCGATCGCGCGCGCGCGGCGGCATATGCTGTTGCACAGCGCCCGCACGCCCGTCGGCTTTGACGGCGTCCATGCCAGCGGCGGCAGGCTGCGCGGGCGGGTCAAACCGCTCTGCTTTCCGGTGCATAACCCCCGCGACCTTGCCGCCGCGCGTCGCGCTGGCGCGCGCTATGTCCTGATTTCGCCCATATATGCCAGCGCATCGCATGTGGGTGCAGCGGGCATGGGCATGGGCAGGTTCAAACAATTGGCGCAGGCCGCAAAAAAGGCGGGGATGACCGCCATCGCGCTTGGCGGCATGGATGCCGTGCGCTTTGCCACCATGCGCCGCCACGGCGCGGCAGGATGGGCGGCGATTGGTGCGTGGCTGCTCAGCTGATTTTAGAAGCGGAACTGGGTTCCGACATAAACCGCCTGGCTGTCGCGTTGCTGATCAGTCAGCGGGGCGAGGCGGTCATTTTCGCGTTGCAGGCGGACACCCGCGGTCACATCCACATGGCGCGACAGGCGATAGCTGCCGGTCACATCGACCGAGTAAGCGCGATCAGGGTCGAGCGAGCGCGCCGGCGTGCCCGGCAGCGAACGCGAATCGAGCCGCATGTCCGCACCAAAGCGCGACGGCGTACGATCGACGATTTCACCGGGGCGGCGCGCCTGTGGCAGCGCGGCGATATTCACCTCTGCCGGTGTCGCGGCAAAGGCGGTGTAGCCGACCGCCGAACCCAGACGATATGTAACCGGCGTAATCTTGACCGACATAATCGCTTCTTCGCCAGCGGTCGAATTGGTTGCAATCCCGCTCGGCCGGGCGCGCACAACCAAAGTCACCGCACGATTCTCGGTGCGCGGCAATGCGGGTGTAAAGCGGAAATTGGCGCGCGCTTCGTCCGACAATTGGGCATAGCGCGCCAGCAAAATGGGGTCGCCGGTGGCAGGGGTAAAGCGCCCGATCAGCGCCGACAGCGCATCGGCGCGCGACATGTCGAGTGCGCCTGCGCTGATAGCCGGGCTTGCGACAAGGCCGCCCGCGACGATCGCGGTCAGGCTGGCTGCAAAAAATGCCCGGTCGGACAACATGGCGCAATCGACTCCACCAAATGGATTAGCGGCTGCATTAGCATGGTTTTACCGCCGCGCACCAGTTTTGATGGCGCGCCCCATGCCGATTTTCGTCCGATTTGTCCCAACTGTTGCACCAAGCGCACAAGTGCACGTCCTCTCATACGAAAAAACCCCCATTACGCGCGCTTGCCGTTGGCCCCGTGCGCGGTTAAGAAGCCCCGTTCAATTGGCTGAGGATATGCCCCCCGATGTCGCGCACGCTTTTTCAAACACCGTCTTTGCGAAACCTTCCCCGCCTTGCGGCACTCTCGCTCGGAGTCGCGCTGATCGGCCTTACCAGCGCCTGCGCCAATGGCGGCGGCAACGCATCCCCGCGTGCTGACCTTGCCGCACGCACTGTCACCACCATCGGGGTCAACGCCTATCTGTGGCGTGCCAGCCTCGATGCCCTGTCCTTTGCCCCGCTGTTACAGGCCGATGCCAATAGCGGCGTCATCATCACCGACTGGTATTCGAATCCCAATAATCCGGGCGAACGCATCAAGCTGACCGTGGCGATATTGGACCGCGATTTGCGCGCCGATGCACTGCGCGTTTCGGGCGCGCGCCAGACCGGACAGGGCGGCAACTGGACCGACGTTCCCCTGCAAGCTGCCACCGTGCAACGGGTGGAGGAAATCATCCTCACCCGTGCGCGTGACCTGCGCCGCAGCGCGATTGCTGGTTCCAGCGACGATTAAACCAGATTTGCCCCCGCCATACTGCGGGCGCGGGGCGCAACAGGAATCATAATGCACGATACCCGGTTCAACCCGATAAAGGCCGATGCCACATGGCAGGCGGCTTGGGAAAAGGCTGCGATTTTTGCGACCCCGGCGGCGGATGATCCGCGCCCCAAATCCTATGTATTGGAAATGTTTCCCTATCCATCGGGGCGCATCCACATCGGCCATGTGCGCAATTATACGATGGGCGATGTGCTGGCGCGTTTCCGCACGATGACCGGCCATGCCGTGCTCCACCCGATGGGTTGGGACGCATTTGGCATGCCGGCCGAAAATGCCGCGATGGAAAAGGGGGTGCACCCCGGCACATGGACGCGCGCCAACATCGCCGCGATGAAGGCGCAATTGCTGCGCCTCGGCCTTGCCATCGACTGGAGCCGCGAGTTTGCGACCTGCGATGCGGCCTATTACGGCCATGAACAGGCGATGTTCCTCGACATGTTCGATGCAGGGATTGTGTACCGCAAGGAAAGCGCGGTGAATTGGGATCCGGTCGACCGCACCGTTTTGGCCAATGAACAGGTGATCGACGGGCGCGGCTGGCGTTCGGGTGCATTGGTCGAACGCAAGAAGCTGAACCAATATTTCCTGCGCATCACCGATTTTGCCGAAGAATTGCTGACCGGCCTTGGCGAACTCGACAAATGGCCCGACAAAGTCCGGCTGATGCAGGAAAATTGGATCGGCAAGTCCGAAGGGTTGATCGCCAATTTCTCTCTGGTCGGCAGCGAACAGGGGGTGGAGGTTTTCACCACCCGCCCCGACACCATGTACGGCGCAAGCTTCCTCGCCATCGCCGCCGACCACCCGCTGGCGCAAAGCCTTGCCGCCAATGCGCCCGAACTGGCCACCTTCATCGAGCAATGCAAACAGGGCGGCACCACGGCGGCAGAGCTGGAAACGGCGGAAAAATTGGGTTTCAACACCGGCTTGTCGGTGCAACATCCGCTCGACCCCGATTGGCATCTGCCGGTCTGGGTCGCCAATTTCGTGCTGATGGATTATGGGACGGGCGCGGTTTTCGGCTGTCCCGCGCATGATCAGCGCGACCTTGATTTCGCGCGCAAATATGGCCTGCCGGTGCGCCGCGTCGTCGCCGATGGGGATGCAACCGACGCTGATTTTGACGGTGACATTGCCTTTACCGGCGCAGGTGCCATCGTCAATTCGCACTGGATGGACGGGATGAGCGTTGCCGCTGCAAAGGCTGCGATTATCGCGCGCGCCGAACATGACCGCTGGGGCCATGCCAAGGTGCAATATCGCTTGCGCGACTGGGGGATCAGCCGTCAGCGTTATTGGGGCACCCCCATCCCCATCATCCATTGCGATGCGTGCGGCGTGGTTGGCGTGCCGCGCGACCAATTGCCGGTGGTTCTGCCGGACGATGTTGATTTTGCGACGCCGGGCAACCCGCTCGACCGGCACCCGACATGGCGCGATACCAACTGCCCCAAATGTAATGCACCCGCGCGGCGTGAAACCGACACGCTCGACACTTTTGCCGATTCAAGCTGGTATTTCATCCGCTTTGCCAGCCAGCCCCAAGACGCGCCCTTTAGCCGGGCGGAGGCGGAAAGCTGGCTGCCGGTCGGCCAATATATCGGCGGCATCGAACATGCGATTTTGCATTTGCTCTATGCCCGCTTCTGGACCCGCGCGCTCCACCGCATGGGCAAGATATCGATCACCGAACCCTTTGCCGCGCTGTTCACGCAGGGGATGGTGACGCATGAGACATATCGCGATGCCACGGGCAATTGGCTCTCCCCCGATGAGGTGCGCGACGAAAATGGCGTGCTGACCAGCCTCGACGGCGGCGCAGTGACGCGCGGGCGGGTCGAAAAAATGTCCAAGTCCAAGAAAAATGTCGTCGATCCCGATGGCATCATCGACCAATATGGGGCCGATGCGGTGCGCTGGTTCATGTTGTCGGACAGCCCGCCCGAACGTGATTTGCTGTGGACCGAATCGGGGATTGAGGGGTGCTGGCGCTTTGTCCAGCGGCTGTGGCGGCTGTTCGACGCTGCGGCAGAATCGGGCGATGGTGCGCGCGATATGGCGCTCGACAAGGCCTGCCACCGCGCAATTGCAGGGGTTGCCGCCGATATCGAATCGCTGACCTTTAACAAGGCGGTGGCCAAAATATATGAACTGGTGAACGCAATCGAAAAATCGCGCGTCCCCGCTTCGCGCCACGACGCCATCCGCATATTGCCGCGCCTGATTTCGCCGATGCTACCGCATCTGGCCGAAGAAGGCTGGCAGGCGTTGGGGGGCAGCGGGCTTGTTGCGCAGCAAAGCTGGCCCGAACATGATGCTGCGATGCTGGTCGATGATGATGTGACGATTGCCGTCCAAATCAACGGCAAATTGCGCGATACCATCACCCTGCCGCGCGATGCTTCGCGCGAGGTGGCACAGGCAGCGGCGCTCGCCAATGCACGGGTGCAGGCGGCAATCGCCGGGGCAACGCCAAAGAAAATCATCGTCGTGCCGGGGCGGCTAGTCAACATCGTCGTATAAATTGCTATTGAGCGGGCGCGCGCTTTGGCGGATAGGGGGTGGATGATCCGCCGTCTTTTGCCCCTGTTCCCCCTCCTCCTGCTCGCAGGCTGCGGCTTCAGCCCGCTGTACAGCGGCGGCAGCCACGGCCCCGTCGCCGCGACGCTGGCCGGCGTCGATGTTGCGCCCATATCGGGCGAAGCGGGCTGGCTGGTGCGCGGCGCCATCCGCGACCGGCTGGCCGTCGCGGGGGATGGCGAACCACGTTACCGCTTGCAGGTCGTGCTCGACGACCAGATTAGCGGCTTTGGTGTCCGCCGCGATGATTCAGTGACCCGCGAACGGCGCAGCCTGCGCGCGCGCTGGCAGTTGGTGGACATATCCAGCGGGCAAAATCTGATCGACGATGTCGCCGCTTCCGACATGGGGATTGACGTCACCGCCAGCGAATATGCGACGATAGCCGCCGAACGCACCGCGCACGAACGACTGGCCGACGCGATTGCCGAACAGATTATCCAGCGCGTCGCACAATATGGCGAAGCCGCCGCTCAACCTGCGGCGCGCTGAGCCATGGCGCTGGTAAAAGCGCACGCCGCCGCCGGTTATTTTGCCAGATTAAACCCCGATATCCGCCTCTATCTCTTGGGTGGGGAGGGGGAGGGGCAGTGCCGCCATTTGCGCGACACATTGGCCGCTTCGCTCGGCCCCGATGCCGAAGCGATAGACCTGA
>CAUJJQ010000091.1 GCA_963205285.1 Pseudomonadota bacterium
CGCAAAGGACCCGCGCGTCATTGCCGCGCTGACCGACAGCTTTGCCCTCACCCCCGGTTTTCGCGGACCTGACCAGCCGAAGGGTAATGCGGTCGAATATGATGCGGCGCTCGGCACATGGTGCGCGCCGTTCATCATGGCGAGCATCAACACCAAAAATGTCCACCGCAGCAACGCCTTGCTCGATCACGCCTATGGCAGCGATTTTGTCTATGACGAAATGCTGATGACCGGCCCGGGCGATGCGGGTGAGGCGGCAGCGCGCCATGTTGCATCGACCCCGATGATCGGCACGGCCAATGACCCCGCTCCGGGCGAAGGGCCGGACAAGGCTGAACGCGATGCGGGCCATTATGACATATTATTTATCGCCGAGTATCCCGATGGTCGCAGCGCGCGCCTGTCGGTCAAAGGGGACAGGGACCCCGGCTATGGCTCGACATCCAAAATGCTTGCCGAAACCGGCATGGCATTGCTCAGCGCACCGGTATCGGGCGGGATATGGACGCCGGGTGCGTCGATCGGCAGTGCGCTTATCGCGCGGCTGGAGGAAAATGCCGGCCTTTGCTTCACCGTGGAAGGATGATGGGTTGCACAAATTATGACCGACGCTGAAACGAGTGTCCGTGCGACAAATATCGACGATATGTTGAACGCCGCCGCCCGCGCGGAGGATGGCTGGCATTATCATATCGGCAACGACTGGATGCAGGGGCGCACCGCCTATGGCGGGATTTCCGCCGCGCTGTCGCTCGATGCAGTAACGCGCGAATTGGGCGGCGCCCACCCTGCCCCGCTGCGCAGCGCGCAAATCGGCTTTTTTGGCCCGGTCGGCGGTGATGTCCACGTCAAACCGCGCCTGCTGCGCCAATCAAAATCCAGTCTATTTGCCGCGAGTGATCTGGTGTCAGAGGCGGGCTATGGCACCCACGCCAGCTTTGCATTCATGTCCGGGCGCGACAGCCATATCGACCATAGTCACATCAATGCGCCCGACGTGCCTGATGCGGCGAGCCTTATATCCATCCCCGAACATAGTGCGCGCCCCGCCTTTGCCAGAAAATTTGACATGCGTCCCATTCGCGGCCCCGGTTTTGGCCATGGGCTGGATGAAGGCGATATTTTGACTTGGGTGCGCTGGCGCGAAACGCCCAGCATCGACCCGCATGTCGCGCTGCTCGCGCTTGCTGACGCGCTGCCGCCCGCCGCGCTGCCGCTGTTTCGGGAATTTGGCCCCATATCCTCCTCCACCTGGATTCAGCATTTCCTGACCGATGAACCAGACAGCAAAGACGGCTGGTGGCTGCTCCATTCGCATACCGACCATGCGGCGCGCGGCTTTTCAGCGCAGGACATGCGTATCTGGAACAGCGACCGGCAATTGGTATCGGTCGGTGGTCAGGGGGTGGCGATTTACTGCTGAATGGGCAGGATAATGCGCGCGATCAGCCCGCCCTCTGCCCCATTTTCCAATTCCAGCCGTCCACCATCGGCCTGCGCCGCCGCGCGCGCCAGCGCCAGTCCCAACCCCGATCCACCGGTGTCACGGTTGCGCGATGTTTCGGCACGGGTAAAGGGTTCGACCATTTCGGCTAGCCTGTCGGCGGCAATGCCGGGACCATCATCGGTCACGATCAGGTAAAGTTCGCCCGCGCGCCGTTCGGCGTGGATGCGCGCGCCGCCGCCGTAATGGATGCCGTTGTCGATTAAATTGCGCAGCGCACGCGCGATGCTGAGCGGGCGGAGCAACGCCGTCCCCGCATCGCCGACATCCGCATCACGCGACACCGGCCGGTCGAGCATCGCATAATCGCCAACCAGATTGTCGAGCATCGCTGCCACCGCCACATCCTGTGGCGCTTCGCGCGGTTGGCCGGTACGGGCGAGCGCCAAAATATCCTCCAGCATCAGGCTCAAATCATCAATCGAACGGGTCATCGCATCGCGCAGTCGGGCATCATCCACCCCCTCCACCCTGACGCGCAGACTGGCGAGCGGGGTACGTAAATCATGGCCGACCGCGCCCAGCATATGGTCTTTTTCGCTGATCATCGCGGCGATGCGCGCGCGCATGCTGTTGAACGCGCGCGTCAATTCACGCACATCGCTTGGCCCGCTTTCGATCAGCGGGTCTTCGGTCACATCGGGACGCAGCGTCGCCGCCGCGCGCGCCAGATGCTTGAGCGGTCGGGTGGCGCGCCATGCGACGAACAAAATCGGTCCCAATAGCAGCAGAAAGACGATGATCGTCTGACCAATCAGCAGCAGCAGCACTTGGTCACTGCCGTTGGGCACGCGCGCGCGCGCGGTCACCCAGCGCCCATCCTCCAGCCGCGCGGCAACCGCCGCCACTTCGGGCAGCGAACGGTTCCAGCGCCGCAGACTGCGCGCATTGCGCACGCGCGTGGGATTACGCGCGGGCGCTGCCATATGCGCAGCGCGCACCTCGGTTACCCAGCCATATTCGCTGAGCAGCCGCGCGACCGCCACCCGCATTTCGGGCCAATCGCGCATATTCCTATGAAATTGCGGCGCGTCAGAGATTGTCAGCCGGCGGAACCCCGCACGAAACTCTACCGGCGCGGTCGGACCATCACGCCCATTGCCCGATTGAAATGCAGCAGGGTTTTCGCGCAGCCGTTCGCGCGCGCTGGTCAGCATTGTCGCGGCGCTGGTAGCGATGACGTTGGCCCGTTCGCGCTTTTGCCCGGCAATCAGCAGGCCAAGGTTTACCGCCTGCGCCACCAACAAGGTGACGAGCACCGCCGCCATCAACTGCCCTGCCAGACTGCGCGGCAAAATATGCTGGATAATCCGCCCCATGGCTATGGTCAGCCCGCCCCCGCACGCTGGCGCGCCACCGGCAGTCCGAAAATATAGCCGCCACCCCAGACGGTCTTGATGATCGCAGGGGCGCGGGCATCATCCTCCAGCTTGCGGCGCAGGCGGCTGACCAGATTGTCGATCGAGCGGTCGAAAATATCAGCGTCGCGCCCACGGACAAGGTCGAGCAGCCGGTCGCGGCTCATCACCTGACGCGGGTGGCGCAACAGCGCGACGAGCAGGTAAAATTCGCCTGCCGACAACACAACGTCGCGGCCATCGGCGTGGCGCAATTGGCGCGCCCCTTCGTGCAAAACCCATGTGCCAAAGGCAAAGCTCTGCCCGCCATCCGCCTCACCCTCCGCCGTCGCATGTTCGCGGGTGCGCCGCAGCACGGCGCGGATGCGCGCCACCAGTTCACGCGGCGAAAAGGGCTTGGGGACATAATCATCCGCCCCGATTTCAAGGCCGACGATCTTCTCCGTCTCCTCCACCCGCGCGGTGAGCAGGATGACCGGTGTGCCGATGGTTTCGCGGACAAAACGGGTGAGCGACAGCCCATCCTCCCCCGGCATCATCACGTCAGAGATGATGAGGTGATAGCTTTGGTCGATGAGCGCCGCGCGCGCCGCCGCTGCACTGGGCAGCGCATCGACATAAAATCCCTGCGCAACCAAAAATTCGCTCAGCGGTTCGCGTATCGATGCCTCATCATCAATCAGCAATAATCGGGTCGCGCCATCTGCCATATCATCCGCCTCCTGCGCGCGAGCATGCAAAGCGGCGGGCCGGGACGCAAGGGGGATGGCGATCATCGTCGATGCCGACGTTGATGCAGGCAAGATTTATTCGCCATCAGGGCCGTTGGCAGGATCGGCGGGCGGCCCATCGGCAGGCGCATTGCCAGCCGCGCCGCGCCGGTTGCGCATTTGCCCCCGCATTTGCCCGCGCATCGCCTGCCGTTCGGCCTGATCGACAGACCCATCGCCATTGGCATCCATCCGCGCAAAACGACGTGCCGAGAGGGCGAGGAATTCGTCCCGCGTAACCGCGCCATCGCCATTGGCATCGGCATGGCGGATGCGCCCCGCCATCCCCGCTCCGCGCGGTGATTCAGCGCGCGGGGGCGCATCACTCGCACCCGGCGGTGGCGGTGGCGGGGGCGGTGCACCCAGTTCATCACCGCTCAGGCGCCCATCACTATTATGGTCCATTTGCGCAAAGCGCGCGGTGGCGGCGGCATCAGATTCGGCGCGGGTCAAAATGCCATTGCCATCGGCATCGCCCCCCCGCCCCTGCCCCTGCATACGCTGGGCGGCTGTAGGCGCGGCGATAAGCAGCGCGGCACTCAGGCTGGCGGCGGCCAGCAACAAAGGACGGGTGGGGAGAGCGGGCATAAATCCTCCTGATATGGCGCCCGCCATGCTGGCGGGATGGGTGGGGAGGATGTCACCCCTGCCGCCGATATGTCCGCAGACTATCGCAAAGCGAGCAAAAATTGTGGCAAAATTGTCCGCAAATGCCCAGCCGCGCCGGTTTACCGGCGGGAAAGGCAGGATTAAAACGGCCGCGCCGGTTTACCGGCGGGAAAGGCCAGACGGCTGCTGGCGCTTACGCCGGAGGAAAGCCAACAAAAACCCCGCGCCACCTGCAACAATATTGTCATGAAAGCTGCACATGGGTGTCACACACCCACCCTATTGGCCCGCCCGACGGACAGCTGATCGGTCAGGCGAATTTTGGCCGACGCTGGTTCGACCGTCCAGACACGAACCAATCAGGGGTCATAGAAATGCAAAAGTCGGCCGTTTTGAGGTCAGTTTCCATCGGTGCGCTGGTCACGGCGTCGCTTTTCGCCACGCCCGCAACGGCCGAAAATGTTACCGAAAATATTGTCAGCGCGACTGTAACATCGGCAGAGGGTGCCGCAGCCGCAGCCAGCGACGAAATGGCCAGCGACGCAGGCACAGCGCAGGATGACGGCCTGACCGAAATTGTCGTCACCGCAACCAAGCGCGAAACCAATTTGCAGCAGACCCCGATCGCCATTTCGGTGATGGATGGAGAATCGATTCGCGAACGGCGGGTGCAAAGCCTGCTCGACCTGACCGACGGTGGCATCCCATCGCTGCGCGTTGCGCCATTTGAATCGCGTCAATCAGCGCTGACCGTCGGCATTCGCGGCATCGTGCCGCTCGACGCCAACCAACCCGCGCGCGAACAGGGCGTCGGCATCTATATCGACAATGTATATCTGGGTCGTCAGCACGGGCTGAACACCGGCCTGTTCGACGTTGAACGGGTCGAAGTGCTCAAAGGGCCGCAGGGCAGCCTGTTTGGCCGCAATACCGAAGGGGGCGCGGTGTCGATTGTGTCGCGCGCACCCACCGGCGAACTGGGTGGCCGCATCGACGCGGGCTTTGGCAATTTCGGCAGCTACAATGCGGGCATCCACCTCGACCTGCCCGAATTTGCTGGTTTTTCGATAAAGCTCGACGCGGTAATGGCGCATCAGGGCGCTGTGACACGCAACCCGATGCCCGGACAAATCGGCTGGGGTGCATATGACCGGCGCGGCCTGCGTGCCGCCGTGCGCTGGCAACCGGTGGACGGTATCACCAATGATTTTTCCTTTGACACCGCGCGCGACCGCAATTCGCCATTTTACAGCCAATTGCTGAATTACAACCCCAATGCCTGCCGCAGCGGCGGCACCAACCTTGCCCCCAACCCCATTCCTGCGGGCAGCACATGTGTCACCCCCGGCACGCAGTTCACGGGCACGCAAGGCAATGTCCGCCCGTTGTTGCCCGGCGTCGTCGTCAATGGCGACACGCTGATGCGCGAAGCCGACATCGGCGTGCCGCAAGCGCCAGCAATTGATCGCACCTTTGGCTTTACCAATATTTTCCGCTGGCAGATTGCCGACGAAGTCGAACTGCGTTCGATCACCGCATGGCGCGGTGTGGAGGTGCAGCAGAATGACAATAGTGGCGGCGCACACCGCGTGCCGACGATTAATTTGACCGCGTCCTGCACCACGGCAGCCCCCTGCCCGTTCAGCCGTTACAGCCGCGCGGATTTGTTCCAACGGCAATTCAGCCAGGAATTACAAGCTGTCGGCACGATCGGCGATGTCGATTATGTTGCGGGGCTTTATTATTTCAACGAACGGGTGCGCGATGATGCGGCAACTCCCAATTCGATGGGTGCCATCGCCACCGTCACCGGCGGTGTGGTGACCGGCGCGACATTTGTGCCGCTGACCATCTGCACCGGCGTGGTGGACCCCAACCTCGGCTCGGCGGTGGCGGGCTGTTCCATCGACCGCGCATCGCGGGTGCGTTCGCGCAGCTACGCCGCTTATGGCCAGATGACATGGCATGCCAGCGACCAATTGCACCTCACGCTGGGTGGCCGGTACACAAGGGATCATAAACAGGGCGAATTGCTATATTCGCGCGGGGTCAATTATCTGACCAATCCGGCGATTGCGGCGGCCAATGGCTATACACCGCTCGACCGGACGTGGAACCGGTTCAACCCGATGGTGACATTGGCCTTTGACATTAATGACGACATCCACAGCTATGCCAAATTTTCGACCGGATATCGCGCAGGTGGAGCCAGTTCGCGCACATCCAATTATCAGGCATTTGACCCCGAGGATGTGGAAAATTACGAAATCGGCCTGAAAACCGACCTGTTTGACCGGCGGGCACGGTTGAATGTCGCCGCTTATATGATGAACCGGCGCAACAGTCAGGTCGACTTATCGACCATCCAGCCGACAGCAAACGGCAATTTCAACAATCTCGTCACCTTTAACGCGCCGGGCACCACGACCATTCGCGGGGTGGAGGCGGATTTCACTGTCCGCCCGGCAAATGGGCTGACGCTGGGTATTTCCTACGCCTATACCCACACCGAAATTCCGCTGGTGCCGGTAACCTATCGGGAGTTTACATCCGCCGGGTTGCCAACGGGCAATAGCACGACGACCTTGCAGCGATTTTACGTGGTCTATACCCCGCGCAATGCAGCCAGCGGTTCAATCGATTATGAACTGCCCATCGGCAGCGGGGAAAGCAGCATCAAATTCCATCTGGATGCCAATTATTCCCAAGCGACACAAAGCTTTGACCAATTTGCGACCAAGGCGGACGCCAGCTTTATCGTCAACGGGCGGATATCCCTGCTCGACATCGGGGTCGGCCCGGCGGGCACAAGGTTCAACCTGTCGGTGTGGAGCCGCAATTTGTTCAACAACCAATTTCTGTTCCGCCGTGACCCGTCGAACAGCCTGCCATCGGTGCAATCCAACGCGGTTGCGGGCGTGCCCAACATCACGATGATCGGCAATAATGGCGGCATTTTGGGCGATTATGGCAATTTCAATATGCCGCGCACATTTGGCATGGATGCGTCATTCCGCTTCTAAGCTGCTGGCGGTTACGTCAGGGGAAAGCCAGACGGCTGCTGGCGTTTACGCCGGGGGAAAGCCAGACGGCTGATGGCGTTTACGCCAGGGGAAAGCATGAAAACCACCCCGCGCCAGTCAAACCGCTAGGTAGGCGAGGATAGCGGGGAGCAAGGCGGCGGCGGCGCGGGCCGGGGTGTCCGCGTCGCTGCCGAACACATCGTCGAGCGCCAGTCGCGCAAAGCCATGCACCAGCGACCAGGCAGCGTGGGTCGGGGCCAGCGCGGGGTCGAGCGGGTCGGCGATGGGCGGCGCACCGTCGCGCACCACCGCGTCGAGCATGGCAAAGGCCCGGCGACCCGCAGCGGCAAGTTCAGGGTCGGATGCGTCGACGAGCGCGCGCCGCCACATCAGGTCAAACAGGCCGGGGTGCGCCAGCG
>CAUJJQ010000092.1 GCA_963205285.1 Pseudomonadota bacterium
GGGGATCGGCACGGCGGCATCGACGGGTGCATTATTGGTCGCGCTCGACGCGGCATCGGGCGGAACGGGCAGGTTGGGCACCAACCCAGCCTCTGCCTGATAGCTGGCGTAACGGCGCTGCAACCGCTCTGCCATGGTGCCGCCCCATCCCGCTTCCAGCGCCAACAGACTCTGCATCGCGGCTTCGCGGTCATAGAGGAAGGTCAGCACATCCTTTGCCACGGGCGCTGCGGCGCGCGCACCGCCCATGCCATGTTCGATGACGACGGCGGCGGCATAGCGCGGCTGTTCAACCGGGCAGAAACAGATAAAAAGCCCATGGTCGCGCGATTTATAATTGCTGCCCGCATTGCGCCCGTTGACCAGCGCGCGCACCTGCGCCGTCCCCGTCTTGCCCGCCATCTGAACATTGGGGATGAGGAGGCGCGAACGCGCACCCGTGCCGCCCGGCTGCATCACACCCGCCATCCCTGCGCGCGGCACCGCGAACATTTCTGCCGGATAGGGAAGCGGCTGGGGCGCGGCCATCGCGCGGGACAGCAATAATTGCGGCACAATGTTACGCCCGGTGGCGATGCGCGCGGCCATCACCGCCAGTTGCAGCGGGCTGACCGAGACATAGCCCTGTCCGATGGTCGCGTTCAAACTGTCGGCGACCGTCCAGCGCTGTTGGTAACGCCGCATTTTCCACGCGCTGTCGGGAACGGTGCCATAGCGTTGATTGGTGCCGGGCAGGTCAAATTCCTGCCCCAGTCCCATCGCCTTGGCGACCGGCGCGATGGCGTCATAACCCACACGGTGCGCCATGGTGTAGAAATAGGTGTTGCAGCTTTTTTCAATCGCGCGGGTCATATTGACCGGCCCATGGGTTCCCAAGCAACGGAACAGCCGCCCGCCCAGCCGATAACCACCGCCGCAACTGACCGTTTCATCGGGGTCAACGCCCGCCAGTTGCAGTGCGACCGCCGCCATCGGCTTTAACGTCGATCCGGGCGGATAAAGCCCGCGCACCGACTTGTTGAGGAGGGGGATATGATCATCCTCATTCAACATTTTCCATTCGAGCCGCCCAATGCCGTCGGTAAAGCTGTTCGGGTCAAAAGCGGGCATCGACGTCATCGTCAAAATGCCGCCGGTCAGGCAATCACTGACGATGCAAGCCCCCGATTCAAGCCCCAGACGGCGCGAAGCAAAGTCCTGCAAATCGGCATCGATGGTCATTTGAAGCGGCGCGCCCGGTTGGTCGGGCAGGGTGTCGAGTTCGCGCACCAGCCGCCCGCGTGCGGTCACCTCTGCCCGCCGCGCACCCGGACGCCCGCGCAATTCGCGGTCGAAAAATTTTTCCACCCCGTCCTTGCCCATCTTAAAGCCGGGGGTGAGCATCAACGGGTTACGATCCCGCGCATATTCCTCCGCACTCGGCGCGCCGATATAACCGATCAGGTGCGCGACCGACGGGCCGGTCGGATAATTGCGGGTAAAGCCGCGCGTCGGGCTGACGCCGGGCAGTTCGGGCAGGTGCACCGAAACTGCAGCAAAGCGCGCTTCATCAAGGTCGGAGAGGACTTCGATGGGTTGCGCGCCATGGTTGCCGTCGAGCGCGCGGTTGACCCTGTCCAGCGTATCGGCATCGAGCGACAATATCTGTGCCAACCGCCCCAGCGTCGTCGCGCGGTCATGCAGCCTGTCAGGGATAATATCGACCCGCAGCGCGACGCGATTATCGGCCAGCGCTTTGCCATATCGGTCCACAATCCAGCCACGGCGCGGCGGAATCAGCGTCAGATTTACCCGGTTACTTTCCGCTTTCAGCCGATACTGGCTGCCGTCGATGACCGAAATCCAGCCCATCCGTGCGGCCAATGCTGCGCCGACCAGCGCCTGTGCGCCGCCGACCACCATCACCCGACGGTTAAAGGTCAGACGTTGCATCCCCTCTGTCACCATTTGCACGGGTTGAGGACGAAATATTTTGCGCCAGCGGATCATATATATGTTTGTTACCGCAGTCGTCGCCATGCGTCGAGGCTGCCGACCAAACGCATGGCGAGCGGCATCAACAATGCCGCAAGCAGCCATTGGGGCGTGAGGAGGCGCACAAGGTCAATTGGCCCACCAGCGCGCGCCAATGTGCCGCCGACCAGCAGCGCGACCGCCAACATCGCCGTAGCAATCGCCCAATCCTGCCAGAAATTGCGCCAGACAATGCGTCGGTCGATAAAGTCGAGGCTCAGCATCACCGCGCTCCACAAAAAAACCGCGCTGCCGACCGGCTGACCGCTCATCAAATCATCGACAAGGCCGAGCGGCAGACCGACCCACAGTGGCCAAATGTCCGACCGTAACAACCGCCAAGCGAGCAGCATCATCAGCCCCAATGGCGGCAGCAACGGCGCGTCGAACGAAAATGGCAGCAAGGTGACCGCGCTGGCCAGCACCACCGATATGGTCGGTGTCAGCCGCAGTCGCCACGATAATGGTGGGCCGCCAGCGGTGCGCGGCTTGGGCTGCGACGATGGCACTATGGATCAGCCGTTTCGTCAGAGGATGGTGTGTCGCTGGTCGGCGGCGGGATGATCCCGGCATCGGCTGCCCGTTCGATGATGACCCCGCTGACTGACCCGACATCAGCAAGCGGGCGGGCAAGGCCGCCATCGCTGGTCAGGCGGACGATCATGCCAACAGGGATATTGGGTTGGAACAGCCCGCCGGTGCCCGATGTGTGGACAAGGTCGCCGACGCGCAGCACATTGCCCGCTGCGTTTAACGGGCGCACGTCGAGCAGATCATCGCCGCGCCCGGTCACGATCAGCGACAGACCATCGCGCGCACGGCGTGCGGGCACGATGCTTTGCGGATCGGCGAGGAGGAGGATGCGGGTTACACTCGGCCCGACCTCCATCGTCCGGCCGACTAGCCCATCGGCGGAACGCACCCCTTGGCCCGGTGCGACCCCATCGCTCGACCCGGCATCGATCAGCGCGATACGCCTTGTGCTGCTGGCGCTGGTGGACAGGAGGTTGGCGACCGCCACACGCTGCGGTGCGCTGCGCGAAATTTGGAGCAAGGCACGCAATCGGCGGTTCTCCGCCTCCAGCGCCGCTGCACGGATGACCTGCCGCCGCGCTTGCCCCAGGTCTGCGCGCAATTGCGCATTCTGGCTGCCCGCGCGCCACCATGCCGAAATGCCATTGCCCAGCCCCGATGCGCCATTGCCCGCGCCGCTGGCGACGCGCGCGACGGGCGCCGTCATTTCGGCGACCGCAAGGCGCAATTGCGCAAAGCCTACCGGATCGACAACCCAGATAATCGCAACGAATAAACCAATAATCGCGCCGGTAACGGCAACGACATAGCCGGCAAAGGCGCCATATTGCGCGCGTCGGGCGTAGGATCGGCGCTCCCCCTGGGACGACGCCATGCCAGCCGCCCTAGCTGGTCATCAGGACGCCGCGATACACGGGGTCCTCCATCGCGCGGCCCGTTCCCTCTGCAACGCAGGTCAGCGGGCGTTCGGCAACCACCACCGGCAGGCCGGTTTCATTGCGCAGCACAACGTCGATGTCTTTCAAGAGCGCGCCGCCGCCGGTCAGCACAATGCCTTGGTCAACAATGTCCGCGGCCAGTTCGGGCGGGATATTTTCCAGCACATTGCGCACCCCAACGACGATTGCGCCAATGGGTTCGGCCAGCGCCTCTGCAATCTGGCCCTGATTAATCTCTATTTCCTTGGGCACTCCGTTGACGAGGTCGCGTCCCTTGATGTGGATAGTCTGCCCCTTGTCATCATCAGGACGGCGGGCGACGCCAAAATCCTTTTTAATGCGTTCGGCTGTCGATTCGCCGATCAGCAAATTGCTGTGCCGACGGACATAATTGACGATGGCTTCGTCCATCTTGTCACCGCCGACGCGCACCGATGTGGTATAGGCAAGGCCGCGCAGCGACAGCACCGCCACTTCGGTCGTGCCGCCGCCAATATCGACCACCATCGAACCCACCGGTTCGGTGACCGGCATATTGGCACCAATCGCGGCGGCCATCGGTTCTTCGATCAGGAAAACCTGCCGCGCACCTGCGTTGAGTGCGGCATCGCGGATGGCGCGCCGTTCAACCGCAGTGGAACCCGATGGCACGCAGATGACGATTTCAGGGTAGCTCCATGGGCGCGGGTTACCGCCCGCAACCTTGCGGATAAATTCCTTTATCATCTGTTCTGCAACGTCAATGTCCGCAATCACCCCATCGCGCAGCGGACGGATCGCCTG
>CAUJJQ010000093.1 GCA_963205285.1 Pseudomonadota bacterium
CCCTGCAGTGGAGCCGGTGCGGCTGATGGCACTAAGCGCCGCAGAGGCGACCGCCGCCAATGCCGAACAACCCTTTGTCGCGGGGCGCTTTCCCGCTGCTCGCCCCTTTCATTTCAGCGGGGACGCCGCCAATTCGGCGCGCGCAGCCGATTGTCTGGCCGCGGCCCTGCTCTACGAAGCGGGCGATGATGCCGATGGTCAGCGCGCAGTGGCACAGGTCATCCTCAACCGCGTGCGCCACCCGGCTTTCCCAAAGAGCGTCTGCGGGGTGATATTTCAAGGCAGCGAACGTGCAACCGGCTGCCAATTCACCTTTACCTGCGACGGCGCATTGGCGCGGCGATATAGCGACGCCGCATGGGCGCGCGCGCGCGGTATTGCCATTGATGCAATGACCGGCGCGGTTGATGCGCGGGTCGGCCTTGCCACCCATTATCACACCGATTGGGTGCGCCCCTATTGGTCGCCATCACTCGATAAATTGGCGCAAGTGGGCACCCATTTATTCTTTCGCTGGCCCGGATTTTGGGGCAGTCCAGCCGCCTTTCGCGGCAATGGCACCGGGCAGGAACCGCTTCAATATAAATTGGCCGCATATTCGACCAGCCATGCGGGCGCGAGCGCGCCCTTGGGCGTGGATGCTACCGCCCCCGCACTGGTCGATCAGGCAGCGGTTGCCGCCGCCGTCGCTGCGGTGGTGCCGCGCCGCAATCTCATGCTGGGCGATACGATTATTTTGACATTGGAACGCGGGCAAGGCGCGGAAAGCTTTCCCGCGCTCGCCCAAGCTGCGTGCGCCAGCCGCCCCTATTGCAAGGTCATGGCCTGGACCAACCCGCAATTGCGCCCGTCGAGTGAGGATATGAGCGACATGGCACGCGCGTCGATGAGCTTTTCCTATTTGCGTGACGAGGGACGCGACCTTGAACGCGCATTGTGGAATTGCGACGAATTCGCCCGCGATAATGCCGCGCAATGTATGCGGCGCTAATCCCCCGCCACCTTTACGCGGTCGCAAAATCCTCAGCCGTCAGCGTCATCAATGTCGCCGCGCCTGCTTCCAGCTTGCGCCGGTGCGCGCCGGTTTCAGGCAGGATGCGTTCGGCAAAAAAGCGCGCACTGACCAGTTTTGCGTCCAGAAAGCGCGCATCACCACCGCCGCTCGCCAGCTCCGCCTGCGCCGCACGCGCCATTTTCAGCCACATCAAACCGGTCACCACCGCGCCTGTTATGTGGAGATATGCGGTCGCCCCAGCACCCGCATTATCGGGGTTCGCCATCGCAATTTGCATCAGCCACATGGTCGCGGCCTGCATGTCCCCCAGCGATTTTTCGAGCCGCGTGGCGATGTCGGCCAGCGCATCATCCCCCTTGGCCGCCGCGATTTCGGCCGCTGTCATTGTAAAAAATGCCTGCACCGCGCGCCCGCCCTTGGACGCCAACTTGCGCCCGACCAGATCCATCGCCTGCACCCCGTTGGTGCCTTCGTAAATCATGGTAATCCGCGCATCGCGGACATATTGGCTCATCCCCTGTTCTTCGATGTAGCCATGGCCGCCGAACACCTGCTGCATGTCGGTGGCGATGCGATATCCCATGTCGGTGCAATATGCCTTGATAACAGGGGTGAGCAGGCCGAGCAGGTCATCGGCGGCACTGCGTTCCTCCTCACTCTCAGCTCCATGCGCCAAATCGGCCTGCAACGAACCCCAAAGGCACAGACCGCGCAACCCCTCTGTCAGCACCTTGGCTTCCATCAGCATCCGCCGGACATCGGGGTGAACGAAAATGGGATCCGCCTTTTGCGCCGGTTCCGCAGGGCCGGTCAACGCGCGCCCCTGCCGCCGGTCGAGCGCATAGGCGACGCCATTTTGATAGGCGACCTCTCCCTGGCTCAACCCCTGCGCGCCGACACCAAGCCGTGCGGCGTTCATCATCACGAACATACCGGCGAGGCCCTTATTCTCCTCACCCACCAGATAACCGGTCGCGCCATCATAGTTGAGCACACAGGTCGCATTGGCACGAATACCCATCTTATGTTCAATCGATCCGCAACCTACCCCATTGCGCGCGCCCAAACTGCCGTCCGCATTGACCAGAAATTTGGGGACGATGAACAGCGAAATACCCTTACTGCTTTCGGGTGCCCCCGGTGTTTTGGCGAGCACCAAATGTATGATATTATCGGTTAAATCCTGCTCCCCGCCCGAAATGAAGATTTTGGTGCCGCTGATGGCATAGCTGCCGTCCGCCTGCGGTTCGGCGCGGGTGCGGATAAGGCCAAGGTCGGTGCCGCAATGCGGTTCGGTCAGGTTCATCGTGCCTGCCCATTCGCCGCTGATCATGCGCGGGACATAGAGCGATTTTTGTTCCTCCGACCCCGTCGCCAATATCGCGGCGACAGCACCCATGGTAAGGCCGGGATACATGGAAAAGGCCTGATTGGCGGCCATGCGATATTCTTCGAGCGCGGTGCCCAGGATGTGCGGCATGTCCATCCCGCCATAGGCTTCGGGCGCGTTCATCGCCATCCAACCACCCTCACGATAGGTTTGGAAAGCCGCTTGGAAACCTGCTGGCGTCGTGACGCTGCCGTCGGCATGGCGGGTGCAGCCTTCGTCATCACCGCTTTTGTTGAGCGGGAACAGCACTTCTTCGCAAAGCCGTGCCCCCTCGGTCAAAATGGCTTCGAGCGTGTCGCCCGCCACATTGGCGAACACGGGCAGGTGCGCATAGGCGGGCAGGTTCAGCACTTTTTCGAGGAAAAAGCGCGTGTCCGCGACGGGGGCCTTATAAACCGGCATGATATTTCCTTTAGAATCAATATTTACTTACAAATTACCGCGCCGATTTCGCATCCTCAACCCGGCGGATAAAGGCTTCCAATTCCTCAATCGAGGTGTCGATGTCGTGACGCTGCGCCTTTAGATAATCGATACGTTCGCGGCAGCGTTCGATGGTGACCTGCCGCTGGGTTTTGCGCCCGTCGCCAACGTCGTACAGGTCGATCATTTCGCGGATTTGCGACAGGCTGAAACCCACACGCTTCGCGCGCAAAATCCAGGCCAGTCGCGCGCGATCACGTTTGGAATAGATGCGCGAAATGCCACGTCGTGCGGGCGCAATCAGCCCCTCATCCTCATAGAATCGCAGCGCACGCGCGGTGACGCCAAATTCGCCAGACAGGTCGGTTATGGAGTAATTTTCGCGACCCATGGTGTCGATGGTGTCGATGTGGGTCTGGCCATATTCGCTTTGCATGGGCGCATAGTTATTTGACGCTAACGTCAACGTCAATCATCATGTTGCACAAAAAATACCGCTTGCCCTAGCGTCAATCAGCGCGCGCAAAGCGCACGCGGCGCACGCCCTGCCAGCACGTCACGCCGCGACATCAAACGCCGCGAATCGGCATCGCTCCAGCCGACGCGCGCCATCGACCCGCCCGAAATGCTCGCCCTTGCGCCACAGATACGCGCACATCCCGCAGGCACATTGCCCGGAATATGCAGCGATCGCCCGTCATAACGTGCCGCGACCACGCAATCGCTGCCCGAAAAGCGCAACGTCAATATGCCACCGTCGTGGGTGGCCGTTCCCGCCCCCTCACAGATCAAGGTCGGGCCAAAATGCATGACCAGTCCGAACCGCAGATTGGGCGCGTCACCCGCAACACAAATAGAATCGCTGCCCGCCACCCCGGCATTCTGGTAAAGTCCGACCGGCGATGTCGTTGCCGGATCATCAATCAACCCCGCCTCGCTCGCCGCCACATCCAGCGCACTGTCACGGTCGAGCCGCGGTTCATCGCTGCTTTGCTCGCGGCAGGAAAGCAGCATCAGCGCGAGCGCCGCGATGGTTGCAGCGCGCTTCATCGCTCGACCCGTTCCAGCACGCCATCCACACCAATCCGTCGGTAAAAACAACTCTGTGCCAGCGTATGGCAGGCTGGGCCGGCGGGCTCCACCAGCAGCCAAACGGCATCCTGATCGCAGTCCACCCGCATTTCAACGATACGCAGGACATGCCCCGAAGTTTCACCCTTACGCCATAATTTGCCCCGGCTGCGTGACCAGAAATGGGCTTCGCCACTCGCCATGGTCGCCGCCAATGCCTCGGCATTCATGTGCGCCACCATCAGCAATTGGCCGCTTGCCGCATCGCTCACGACGGCGGTGATGAGGCCCGCCGCATCATATTTGGGCATTAACATCCTGCCCTGCTCGCGCGC
>CAUJJQ010000094.1 GCA_963205285.1 Pseudomonadota bacterium
AATCCGAATCGCGCCAAAAATTCAGATCCCGCCGACATCCCGCTTTGAACCCGCGAAAAGCCCAATTTTCTGCCACTTTCATCCCGTGCGAATGCCGGAATGTCCCGGCTTATCCCCGACACCATTTATTGGCGCGGCACAGGGTGAGGCCGCGTATCTGCAAACGGATATTTATCCGGCGCGTTTCCGAATTGACCGCTATGTCGGCACTGCCGGTGGCGGGCGAATGGGTGACGGCTGTGCCATCGACCCCGCCCAACGTCGCGCGATAATGCTGCACCTCAGCCAATGCTGGCCCCGCCACGGCCAGCATCAACGCCGTTGCCGTGCCACGCATCCATATTTTACGCATCATTATCGCCCCTTTCGCGCATATTTGGGGGGATACGCCGGAAGGTCAGTTTTTGGATGCGGGCTCGCGTCAGGTGGCGGGCGTCAAAACCGCGCAAGCGATGCGCGCGCCGCTGTTGCCGCTGGGGTCGCTCAATTCATCGTCCGCGCGCGCATGGATGACAAAGGCTGCGCCATCACCGTCGAGTAACCCGCCTGCCCCGCGCGCGCTGCCCGCCAGCGGCCAATTTTCGGCAACAATCCCGTCCTGCCCGATCATCAGATTGGGCAGATCGCCCGCATGGCTGCCCGCCGGATTGTGCAACCCATGCTGACGCGCCGCCGGGTTCCAATGCGGCCCCGCGCTAGTAAAATCGGGCGCATCGCAGCGCCCAATGCTGTGGATGTGCATGCCGTGGACGCCCATTGGCCAGCCACTTAGCTGGAGCGAGAGGTGGAGCGAGCCATCCCCTGCTTCGGTAATGGAAACATCCCCCGCGCTGCTGCCATTGGCCCAGTGCAGCGTGCCTGTCGCAATGATGTTGCCCGACGATGGCGCGGTAACAGGGGGTGTGGACGGTGCACAGCCAAGCAAGGGCAACGCCATCACCCACGCCAATGTTCCGCGCATGTCCATACTCCCCACCCCTTGTTCGGGGCCCTTACTGCCCCATCCCGACCGCATCATAGGTAAAGCCCGCGCGCTCCACCTCTGTCCGGCGATAAATATTGCGCAAATCGACAAGCAATTTGCCGCGCACCACCGACGCCAACCGATCAAGGTCGAGCGCGCGATAGGCATCCCATTCGGTGACCAGCACAACCGCGTCCGCCCCTTCGGCGGCGACATAGGGGTCGCCAACCATTTTAACACCGGGCAGCATCGCAGCCGCAGCCTCCATCCCCTCGGGGTCGGTCGCGGTGATGCTTGCGCCTGCATCCTTGAGCGCCTGGATGATGGAGAGGGCGGGCGCGTCGCGCATATCATCGGTATTGGGCTTGAAGGTCAGGCCGAGCACCGCGACCTTTTTGCCGCGCGCGCTGCCGCCGAGTGCCGCGATGACTTTGCGCCCCATTGCGCGCTTTCGCTGGTCATTGACGTGGACCACCGCCTCGACAATGCGTTGCGGCACGCCATTGTCCTGCGCGGTCTTGAGCAGCGCCAGCGTATCCTTGGGGAAACAACTACCGCCGTAACCCGGCCCGGCGTGGAGGAATTTGGAACCGATCCGATTGTCGAGGCCGATGCCGCGCGACACATCCTGCACATCAGCGCCCACCGCTTCGCACAGGTCGGCGATTTCGTTGATGAATGTGATCTTGGTCGCCAAAAAGGCATTGGCGGCATATTTGATCAATTCTGCTGTCCGGCGCCGTGTATAAAGCATCGGTGCTTCGTTTATGAACAGCGGGCGATATACTTCGCCCATGACATCGCGCCCGCGCGCATCCTCTGCGCCGATGACGATCCGGTCGGGGCGCTTGAAATCCCCGATCGCTGCACCCTCACGCAGAAACTCGGGGTTGGAAACCACCGAAAATGCATGGCCCTTGACCGTATCGGCAAGGATGCGTTCAACCTCATCGCCGGTGCCCACGGGCACCGTCGATTTGGTGACGACAACGACGTCGCCGGTCAGATTTTCGCCAATTTCGCGCGCAGCGGCATGGACGTAGGAGAGGTCGGCATGACCATCGCCGCGCCGCGACGGGGTGCCAACCGCGATGAAAATTGCATCTGCCCCTGCAATGCCGGCGGCAAGGTCGGTCGTAAAGCTCAGTCGACTGGCGGCAACATTGGTGGCAACCAGCGCCTCCAGCCCCGGTTCGTAAATCGGCATGCGTCCGGCCAGCAGCCCTTCGATCTTGGCCGCGTCCTTGTCGACACAGCAAACCTTATGCCCGAAATCGGCAAAACAGGCCCCCGACACCAGACCCACATATCCGGTCCCGATCATTGCGATTTTCATGCACCACTCCTTGAAGCGACGGCGACCATGCGCCGTGCCGAAACGTCATTTTCGCGCACCCAAATAGAAAGGGGCGGTAACCCATCGGTCACCGCCCCGCCTAGAGATATGCGGCCTGCTGTGCAAGCAGGCGCAGCGTCAATCAGAATTCGCGCGCGTAACGTTCGTTACCGACGAAGCCCAAACCACCAACTTCGCTACGTTTGATCAGCGCTAGCACCGAATCCACCACCACATATCGAGCATAAGGATCGGGTTCGAGCTGCAACTCAGGCGTCGGTGTAATCGATTTGGTCTGTTCCAGATTCTGCGACAATTGCGAGAAATTGACCGGCGCACCATTCCACAAGACCACACCCTGCGGGGTGATATTCACCTTGTTCTTTTGCGGTTCAACCGGCGGCGGCGGTGCGTTTGTCGGCACCGGCAGGTCGATTTTCACCGCGTGCGTCTGCACCGGAATGGACAGCATCATCATAATCAACAGGCACAACATCACGTCGATCAACGGCGTGGTGTTCATATCCATCATCGGCGCGTCACTATCGCCGCTGCCCATGCTAATAGCCATTTTTCACCCTTTCCCTTGGCCCGTCGTTACAGGCGGCCGAGCGTCGCCGACCCCGGCGCCGGTTCGGAAATAAAGCCGATTTTCTGAAAGCCGGCATATTGCATCGTATAGATAACCCCACCGATGCACTTATACGGCGTATTGATGTCGCCGCGAATATGCACTTCGGGGAAATTATCCTCAGTCACATTTTGCGGCCCGCCGATGTCGCGCAACAGGCGGCGCAATTTGTCGGTGCCGCGACGCAGCAATTCGTTCGAATCGACGCGCGTCTGACCCCAATAAACTTCGCAGCTATAATGATCCGGCCCGGCCCGCACCGATAAGAGCACGTTTTCGGGCTTCGTCACCGTCGGTTCAAACGCTAGATCGGGCAGTTTCAATTCAATATTATCGATCACCGCCGGAATGGTGATGAGGAAGATGATCAGGAGAACCAACATCACGTCCACGAGCGGGGTGGTGTTGATGTCCGAAATCGAGCCTTCGTCGTCGCCTGATCCCACACTAATTGCCATAACTCAGCTTCCTATTCGCTTCTGACTGGACAATGGGATCGATCCCATTGCCGGGGCCTGAAAGACCGACCCCCGGTCAGCGTCGAACGTGGCGGGGCGGAAAAGCCGCCCCGCAGCCACGTCCCTTTAGGCCTTGGCAGGCGCAGCGGCCGGCTTAGCCGGAGCAGCAGGCGCAGCGGCCACCGCCGACGGGCGCACCGCACCATTCGACATAATCGAACCCAGAACATCGTTCGAGAAGGTCGAAAGGTTACGGCCGATGACCTTGTTGCGGCCCTGCAGCCAGTTGAACGCCATAACCGCGGGAACCGCGACGACCAGACCGATGGCGGTCATGATCAAGGCTTCACCGACCGGACCGGCGACCGCGTCAATCGACGCCTGACCCGATGCACCGATTTTCACCAGCGCGGTCAAAATCCCGATAACGGTACCGAACAGACCGACGAACGGTGCAGTCGAACCCACGGTGGCGAGGAAGGACAGGCCCGAATTCAGCTTGGAGTTGATGTGATTTTGCGAACGTTCCATCGTCCCGTGCATCCAGTCATGCGCTTCGACCGGGTTGGCAAGCTTGCTGTGGTCCGACTGGGCGCGCAGGCCGTCTTCGACGATCTGGCGATAGGCGCTGTTCTTTTCCAGTTTCTTCATGCCGTCGTCGAGCGAAGGCGCACGCCAAAAGCTCGCCTGCATGTCGCGGCCCTGACGCATCACCTTATTCTGTTCGAACAGCTTGGTGAACAGGATGTAGAGTGAACCGGTGAACATGACGAGCAGCACGATGAAGGTCGTCCAGGTAACCGCATTACCGTCGCGCAACATCGGCACCAGACCATATTCTGCACCACCCGAAGCAGCTGCACCAGCGGCATTGATCAAATTGCTGTACATAAAATTTCCTTTTCGAATTTCTGTCTTGACTGTCGTGCCGCCCGATCACCCCTCCCCCTCGGAGGGTTGTCGCCGGGCGGCGGTTGAAAAATTACCGATCGGGCAACACCCAGCGCACGCGCTTGGTATAAACCGAAGAAGTTGGGTTGCCTGCACGATCAAGCGCCGGTTCAAAGCGGGCGCGCCGCTGCAAATTACGGCATGCTGCCTGATCGAGCGCGCTATTGCCCGACGATCCGGTCACTTCGCAGCCGGTCACCCGACCCTCAGCGCTGACTTGCAGGCGTGCCGAAGTGACGCCCTGCGCCTCTTCACGGATGGCCGATGGCGGATAATCGTCGGTGGTCACCCAGCTTGTTTCATTGCCACGCGGACGCGCCGGACGCGAATCATCCCGCGGTGGCGGCGCTGGTGGTGCCACAACAGGGGGAATAACCACGGGCGGCGGCGGTGCGGGCGGCGCTGGTGCCACCACATTGGTAGAAATCGGCGGCGCAATCGTCGGCGTGATGACTTCCACCCGCGTCGGCGGCGGCGGCACGTCATTGGGCGGCGGCGGTGGCGGCGGTTCTTCGGGTGGCGGCGGTTCTTCGATTTGAACAACGTCAAGTTTGCGAACCAGCTGCTTCACCGCATCAATGTCGAGGCTTTTCGCCAAGACCAACCCGAGTGCAAAGGTGAAAAACCCGACCAAAATGACCGAGAACACCCTAGATTTCGGGTCGACTGTATCACCATAGGCCATTCGGCAATGTGCTCCCTAAATTACCCAAAACAGGCGGGAAACACGGGGGGTGAAAATGGGCTACGCCCAGTCCGAATCGTCGAAACCTGCACCTTGGTGTCAGGCAAAGCCCCTGCAAGACCCTTTAGCCCCGTGCAGAAAACCTTACGACCGGGAATCACCCGAATATGCTCCCTTACCTCGAATCAGGCTGTTATCGCGCTCTTTCACGTGGCGCAAACCATTTATCGGCGGTTAACATCGCCATTGCCATAGAAGCGTATCAGCTTGTAGATGTTCCATTTCAACGGGACGCAACATTATGTCGAGAGGAAGGGGCGTCATGTTAATCCGCAACCGCAAAGGGCCCTCCGGCGCAAAGGCTGTTGCGTCGGCCATGCTATTGGTAGCATTGACGATATCGGGTGGCAGCGCCGCACAAAATGGCACGCCGCGCGCCAATGCCACCCCAAATGGCCAGATAGTCGCCCCGCCAAGCAGTTACGCCGATGTCGCTGACCAAGCGGTTGGCGCTGCCACCATCGTCCATGCCCGCGTGCGCCGCGTGCGCGTGGTGGAGGATGCGCGCGCCGCCAATGTGCCCGCGAATCTGGTGCGCCTATATATCGAAGCGGAAACCCGCGCCATGATTTTCGGCAGCGATCCCATTGCCGCGCGCTTTTCCTTTATCACTGACCAGCCACGCGATGCAGAGGGGAAGCCACCCAAATTGCGCGGGCGGGAAGTTTTGCTCTTTGCCCGCCATGTCGAACGCAGCGACCAACTGACTTTGGTCAACCCCGCTGCGTTGATGCTATGGGACATGGAACGCGAAGTAACCGCGCGCACCATCGCGGCGGAACTGGCAGCATCCCCCCCACCGCCAGCGGTTACCGGCATCGCCCAGGCGTTCCATGTCACCGGCACGGTGCGCGGGGAGAGTGAGAGCCAGATCTTCCTGTCGACCGATGCCGCCATTCCCATCACGCTCACCATCGAACGGCGCGCGGATGCACCGCCGCACTGGGCGGTCGCTTTTGGGGAGATTATCGACGCCAGCGCCCGTCGCCCCGTCCCGCGCACGCTGCGCTGGTACCGGCTGGCATGCGGCCTGCCGCGCACCATCCCGGCCGCGATACTACGCAATAGCAGCGCAGAGGATGCGCGCGCCATCGCCGCCGATTATGCGCTGGTGCTGGGTTCGATTGCCCCATGTGACCGCACGGCAGCGCGCTGAACCCGCATTTGCGTTAAATCATTACCGACGCGCGTGACTTGCGCGTGGCGCGCGGCTATCGGCGGCGCACCATTTAGCAATTGAGTTTTCCATGACCCATCCCCCCCACGCGCCGCAATCCACCCAGCCTTTGCGTATCGGCATCGCCGGTCTCGGCACGGTGGGCAGCGGCGTTATCCGCCTGCTCGATGAAAATGCCGCGCTGATTGCGCGGCGCGCGGGGCGCGAAATAAGGGTGACGGCGGTCGCCGCGCGTGATGCAAAGCGTGATCGCGGTATCGACCTTGGCGGCGTGCGTTGGCATGATGATGCGGTCGCGCTCGCCCATGATCCCCAAGTGGACGCGGTGGTCGAAGTTATCGGCGGGGCAGACGGCGTCGCGCTGGCGCTGGCAGAGGCAAGTTTGGCGGCAGGCAAACCCTTTGTCACCGCCAACAAGGCGATGATTGCCGCGCACGGCATGGCGCTCGCCGCCCGGGCCGAAGCTGCCGACATCGCGCTCAAATTCGAAGCGGCGGTGGCGGGCGGCATCCCGGTTATCAAGGCGCTGCGCGAAGGGGCATCGGCCAACCGTATCGAACGCGTCTATGGCATTTTGAACGGCACCTGCAATTTCATCCTGACCGCGATGGAAAGCCGCGCGCTCAGCTTTGAAGCGGCTTTGGCCGAAGCGCAGGCACTGGGCTATGCAGAAGCTGACCCCGGTTTCGACATTGACGGGGTGGATGCCAGCCACAAGCTCGCCATCCTCGCCGCCATATGTTTTTCCGCGCGCACCGATGTTGCTGGCGTGACGGTGGAGGGGATACGCGCAATCAGCGCCGAAGATATAACGGAGGCGGACGCGCTCGGCTATCGCATCCGGCTCATCGCCATGGCCGAAATGCAAAATGGCGCGCTGCTGCAATATGTGCGCCCCTGTCTGGTCGCTGCCGAACACCCGCTGGGTTATGTGCCCGGCTGCCTGAACGCCGTGGTGGCGGAGGGGAATTTTGTCGGCCGCCTGTTTCTGGAGGGTGCGGGCGCGGGCGATGGGCCGACTGCAAGCGCGGTCGTCGCCGACATTATCGACGTCGCGCGCGATGAATATGGTCCGGCCTTTACCATGGCGGTCGGCGCGCTCGACGCGCTGCCGCGCGCGGATGTCGGGCATGTCGTGGGCAAATCCTATATCCGCCTGCATGTCGCCGACCGCACCGGCGTGCTCGCCGAAATCGCCATCGCCATGCGCGACGCCGGGGTTTCGGTCGAAAGCCTGATCCAGCGCGGCGGCACGGATGGGGAGGCGCTGATCGTCCTTGTCACCCATGCCAGCGATGCAGCCGCGGTGGACGGTGCACTCGCCCTCTTGGCAGGGGGCGATGCACTGGTCGCACCGCCGCTGCGCCTGCCGATATTGGCGCTTTAGGCCGCAACGCCGCAATATCGACTTTATATCCGTGTGCGCCTATGCGCGCGGGCAACAGCCAAGAAATTACACAAGCAATTACAGGGGAATTATCGTGACCGAAGCCAGCCAAAATCTCGACCGCGTGCTTGTGCTTGAAATGGTGCGCGTCACCGAAGCAGCGGCGGTGGGCGCGGCCAAGCTGATCGGGCGCGGCGATGAAAAGGCGGCGGATGCTGCGGCGGTGGAGGCGATGCGCGCCGCGCTCAACGCGCTCGACATGGACG
>CAUJJQ010000095.1 GCA_963205285.1 Pseudomonadota bacterium
TGCCTTTGCCCAGAATGACCCGGCGCAGAATTGGGTCGAAATTGGCGATGCCGCCGACGCGATTACATCGGGCGAAACCGACGCGATTGCCAATATGGCCAATGTAGCCGCCATTTTGTGGCAGGCGCTGGACGACATAAATTGGGCGGGCTTTTACCGCTTTGACGGGCGCGAACTGGTGCTCGGCCCCTTTCAGGGCAAGGCCGCGTGCATCCGCATCCCGCTCGACAAGGGGGTGTGCGGGCGCGCAGCAGCCAGCCGCACCAGCCAATGCGTTGGGGATGTCCACGCCTTTCCCGGCCATATCGCCTGCGATGCGGCGAGCCGGTCCGAACTGGTTGTGCCGATAACCGACGGCGACCGATTGATTGGCGTGATCGACATCGACAGCCCGCGCCCCGGCCGCTTTTCCGCCGCCGACCAAGCAGGGGCAGAGGCGCTGGTGGCGCGTATCGCCCGTCGTTTGGGCTGAACTTTCCCCCTGCCCCTCGCGCGCCGCCCCTCGCGCGCGCAGGCGCGGTTAATTATTGCACCATCATGGGACAGTATCGGCGCGGGGCGCTACCTCGCCTTGGCAAAGAATATTTGCTAACGCTCCATAAACCATATTGCCAAACGGGCGAGTTTCGCCAGCGGAGGAAAAAATGCGCAAGATAATGCTGGCGGGGATCGCTGCTTTGGGTGTCATTGGTGCAACGCAGGCGAGCGCGCAAACGACAACGCGCAGCGAACGCCGCGTCATCGTTGTCCATGGCAATGATAGTGAAGACGCGCAGGTCTACCAAAATGCGGCAGATCGCTACCCCGCCGAATCGGACTATCGCGGCCGGTGGAACGGCGAATGGCAGGGCCAATGGGAAGCGCCGGACGGGCAAGTTTATCGTGGCACCTATCGCGGCCAATATGACGGCGATGCGCGCGAAGACGACCGGCATGGCGATGTGCACTATCGCGAAATGCGCCGTCACCATGGTGAAGATCGCGGCGAATATCGCGGGGCGCGTGACCAATGGTCGGACGCCGACTGGAACCGTTTTTGCACCCGCGATGATGGCGTCGGCGGCGCGCTGCTCGGCAGCGTAATCGGCGGCGTAGCTGGTAACCGCATCGCCGGGCGCGGCGACCGCACGGTCGGCACGATCATCGGCGGCGTTGTCGGCGCTGCCGCCGGTGCCGCCATCGACCGTGGCGAAGACCGCCGCCAGTGCCAGGGCTGGTGGAGCAATGGCGGCGAGCGTTATTATCAGAGCTATCGCGGCGGCGAATATGGCCGCTACGAGGGCTATGGCCGTTACGAAGGCGGCTATGATGCCGGTTATTCCAGCGGCTATTATGGTTACGCCCCCGGCGCGACGACGACCATCGTCATCCCCGGCCAGCCGATCATCATCGAAGAAACCGAAACCACCTATGAAACGGTGGCGGTTGCCACGCGCGCACGGGTTGCACCGCGTCGCCCGGCCCGCCGCGCCGCGCGGCCAGTTGTGCGCCGCCCGCGCTGCACCTGCCGGTAATCGGTTATTTTGGATGCTGATGGGGTGACCGCTTAACGCAGCTTGCGCCCCGTCCACACCACGCGGCCAATCAGCGCTAGTTCGTTCAGCGCAACCCCGCCTTCATCCGGATAGGCGGGGTTGTCGCTTAATATGGCGACCACGCCGCTGCTCCGCCGCGCGAGACGCTTGACCAGCAGGCTGCCATCGCGGCGCAGCACATAAATGCCCTCGCGCAACCTTTCCCCCGCATCATCCCCGTCGATCAAAATATCATCGCCATCGTCGAGCGTCGGGGCCATCGAATCGCCGCGCACCCGCAGCAGCGATAATGCGCCCGCGCGCACCCCCAATTGGCGCAACCAGTCGCGGTCAAAGCCGAAATGGGCGACCGGCGCTTCGCCACCTGCAAAGCCGCCCCCACCCGCCGAGGCGGCGATGTCGAGTCGCGGCACCGCGACCGGCGCGTCATGGGCGCTGGCTGTGCGCGCGGGTGCGCCCAATGCCCCCTCTGTCACGCCCAGAAATTCGGCGATCAGCGCCCGGTCGCGTTCGGCCAATTGGCGCGGGCTGCCGCGCTGCAAATATTGCTGGATATAGGCCCGGTTGCGCCCGATCAGCCGCGACAATTGCGCACAGTCGACACCGTGGCGTTCCATCGCCGCCGCCAATGCTTGCCGCGCACCAGCCATATTTTCCATGCCTATCATGGCCTTATCCTAGCAATAGGATTTTTCCTAGACAAGTAGGATTTTTCCTATCACTCCTACGCCATCGGGCGATTCGCCCCGGCCCACCAACACAGGAGATTGCGATGACCCCTGAGCGCCCATTATTGATGCGGATCGAAAAATTCCTGCGCGAAGAGGGGATGGCCGCGACCAGATTTGGCCGTCAGGCAGTGCGCGATCCGCGTTTTGTCCTCGACCTTCGGATGGGCCGTGTGCCGGGCAGTTTCGTCGCCTGTCGTGTAGAACATTTCATGAACAAATATCGTGCCGAAACCGGAGTGACGCAATGAATGCGCCCATCGCCCTGCGCCGTGAATGTGCCCGGCCAATAAATAGGAGGCGGGATATTCGGGGATAATGCGGCATAGGTGCGGGACAAAAGTGGCCAAAATCTGGGACTTTTCGGGGATTTGGGTGGGATAAATAAGCGGGATGAATTTTTGGCCGGATTCGGACTTTTCGGGCCAATATTGAACCAATTAGGGCCAAAAAACCGCAGAAATGCGTTGGCATGTCCCACTTTCTGCGTTTTGGAGGTGGGACATAGAAAAGCTAGCATTTAAGCCATTCCTGACGACATATCCGCGAAATTGCGAGCTGTTGATGTCCCACCTGATGTCCCACTTTCAATCGCCTTTAAATCCCGTTGCAGCGAGGGGTTATGATGAGTTCGACGACGCGCTTTGTCCGACCCATTCCGCTTAGATGATAGGTCGTCTCCACCTCCTCCAAATGAAAGGCGGCAAAGATTGAGCGAACGTCCGGATGGTCGTTAAGCGACAGAATGAAGGTGCCTTCAATGGTGGCCAATAGGTCGGCCATATGTTCAAATTCGGCGCGCTGAAAAAGCGGTGCTCCCGTGTCATCACCATAGTCTCGCTCACAGCCGTAATAGGGCGGATCGAGGTAAAAGAGCGTGGTCGGCCGGTCATATGGATGACGCCCAAGATGGGGTCTGTCAGGGTTTTGGCTGCTGCGTAGCCAGCCTTTTGTAACAATATGTCAACCAGCGGATCAATGTCGGGGTCATCAGCATCTGGGGCCAATGTGGTGTCGAGCGTGACGCCCGTTTCAGGGCCGATCGGCGCGGCGAAGCTGGTTTCGCGCACCTGCGCAATCCAATCCTCCTCCAGCGGCTCGAAAATCTCCGGGCCAAAGCGCAGTTCACCCTTGAACGGTGCGACCTTGGCTAGATCGATATCGCCGGCATCGTAAGTGATGGTGACGTGGGGGAAATAGCTCTCAAAATCCCAGCTGCAGCCCTTGTCACGCAGGTCGCGCCACCGGTTCTCCAGTGCGCCGGCATAGAAGACGAGGACGACAGCCGCGTCCCCGAAACGCTCGACCAGGCGCGGGCCACCGGCGCCGACAGTCAGGCCGGTCTTTTCGTCCGGCCAGCCCCAAAACGCGCCACACTGCATCCAGTTGACCGGTCGTTTCGAATACCCAATGTCGCCGACGCCTTCCTGTCAGCATATCGATCCTGCCGGCGCGCCGACCCGGAGCGGCGCTTGGGAAACTGAGGGCCATCGCCCGCGCCTGGGCAGAAGGGCGCGGTGCGGTGGCCGAAAGGGGTGAAGATGCGGCGACACAAGCAAGCGATTTGCCCCAATGGCTCAGCGGCCGCGCAGTTGCGACGGAACAGGTTTCCATCGTGCCGGAGGATCGGTCGCTGGTTGCGTTGTTTTTCGCCCTCGACACGCAATGGCACCACCACCCGCTCGCAGGGGTGCGGATGGGCATCAACTATGCAGCAATCACCCCGACCGCTGAAATCATGGGGATTAGCATGACGCCAGCAATGTTGTTTGACCTGCGCATAATGGAATCGGCGGCGCTGAGCGCCTTTGCACGAAAGGCCCGCCGATGACCGATATGGTCCTTGCCGTCCGGATCACGGCCGATGGCGCGCAGCTGGTCAGTGTGGCGCGGGATGGTGCGGCTAGTGTTGCCGCGCTGAAAAGCGAAACCGAAAAATTGGATGCGGCGCAGCGCGGCGGCGCTGTGGCGGCGGCGGCCGCGAGCGCGGCCAATAAGACCTTAGCCGTGAGCGAGGCCGAGGCGGCGGTGGCCGCACGTGCGGCGACGGGCGCGCAGGTGCAGCTGGGCGCGGCCACAGCGGCGAGCAGTGGGGCCGTCGCCGGATTTTCGCGCGGGATGGGCGGGCTTGCCTTGGTGGTCGGCGGCGTGATTACCGCGATGGGCGCGGCGACAACCCGGAGCCTTGAGCTTGGCACCAATCTGGCGGCGACATCGGCGCAACTGGGGATCAGCACCGGTGCGCTGCAGGGGTATAGGGCGGCGGCGCGGGCGAGCGGAACCGATGTCGGTGCGCTTGAGGGCAATATCAGCAAACTGACCCAGCGCATCGGCCAAGCGGCGGTGGGAGGCCGCGATGCGGTCAATAGCTTTGCGGCGCTGCGGGTCGGGTTCGCGCTGACTGATGGTAGTGTACGCGGAACCGAGGCGGTGCTGCATGATGTGATAGAGCGGCTGAATGGCATCGCCGACCCGGCGCGGCGCGCGCAGCTGGGTTCAGCGCTGCTCGGCGATGAATATCAGCGCATCGAGCCGTTACTCGCCGGCGGCGCAGAAGGGCTGCAGCGGCTCAATGCCGCGCTCGATGATCAAAATGACCGGCTGACCCCGGCGCAGGTGGCGACGCTCGCCGCCGCTAATGCTGAATATAAGCATATGCAGGAGACGCTGGGCCAGAGCATCGCCGCCACGGTCGCCGATAATAGCGCGGCGCTGCTGAGTCTGGCGCACGCGCTGGGCACGGTGTCCAATTGGTCGATCCGCGCAGCGGCAGCGTGGGGGCAATTAGGGTCGACCTTGTCCGATTTCAGCGCGGGGCAATATGCCTTGCTCAGCGGTGCCATGTTTGGCGGCGCGCCTGCGGCTTTGGGGGTGCTTGGCCGAATTGCGCAGCACAATCAGGATGAGCGGATCGAGCGCGGATCGCGATCCCTATTAACATCCGCGCCCAATGGCGGGGGGCTGTATCGCGGCGGGCGGGCGGTGCTCCCAGCGCCGCGTCCACCCGGCTCATTGCTCTATCGGGGCGGGCGCGGTCCAAGTGCGCCCGGATCATTGCTCTATCGCCCTGACTTTAGCCCGGACACGGCGGGGACGCCAATAGTCGAGAGCGCGGCCAATGCGGCGGCGCGGCAGCGGCGGGTTGTGGCCCCCGCGCGCGCACCGGCACCCGCCGCATTGGCCCATGCTGGCGCGGCTGTGGCCATCCCGACCGCCATCGCTCCCCGCCATCGAGGTGGTGGCGGCGGCGGCGGTGGCAGGGGCAGGAATAGAGGCGTGTCGCGCGCCGCGCGGGATAATGGGAGCGATAGAGATTTCGCCCGAAGCCTCGAAAATACAATTAAGGGAATCAACGATCGTTGGTCGGAACAGCCATCGCTGATCCAACAATCGAACGCGGCGCAACGTCAACTCAATGCCACGATAGAGGAGGCGCAGGAACGCTTGGCGCGGCGCGGGATCGGCGCGCAGGAGGCTGCGGCCCTGCGTGATCGGATCAGTGAAGCGCAACAAGCGCTGAGCACGGTTCAAAATGGCCTTAGTCGGCCATTTAGGGACATGATTGCCGCGAGCGAACGGCAACGCGACCTGCAGTTGCTGGTTTTAACGGGGCGAGAGCAAGAGGCTGATGTGCTGCAGCGCATCCAGCAAATGGAAGAAAAGGGTGTGGAGGTCACCACCGACCGTCGTGCCCAAATCGAGCAAATGGTCGATAGTGAGGCGGAGATAAACCGCCTGCTCGAACGGCGGCAACTGGTGGTTGACGCATATAGTTCGACTATCGGTGATGTGCGGTCGTCGCTGGAGGATTTTTTTGCCGGAGGATCGGCAGGTGATTTCGCGGCCAATTTGGAATCGTCGATGCGACGGCTGCAATCCCGCCTGCGTGTTGAATCACTATTCGGTGATGGCTTGCGCGATCTGGAACAAAAGATGCGCCGTGAGACGGGGTTTGAGGGTGTTGTCGACACGTTAGGGCGCCAGACGACAGCGGCCAGCACCCACATGGCCGCCGTCGGTGAATCTGCGATGCGGCTGGCCAATAGTTTTGACGCGGCAGGGGACGTGGTGCGTGCCATTGGTACCTCATTGCCCGAAAACTCGGCAATCACTGCGCAATTGACCGACCTGTCGACCTCGCTGGGGCAGGAAATAACGCGCGGGATTTTGAGCGACCTTGAGCAAACTGGCTGGATGCAAGGCACAGATATCGTGGCGACGGGCCGCCGTGAGCCAGAGCGGCCTACGTTGGCGAATATGTCGCCAAACGACTTTATGCGGGATGCTGCGCGCGTAGTGGTGGCACCGTTGCGGGAGGGTATCGACGGACTTGATCGATTGCTGGGCACGAGCATCGCAGGGCCGTTGGCGGGAGCGCTAGAGGGCGGACTGGTTGGGAAATGGCGCGCGGGTGATGTCGGCATGGTCCTGGGCGCGGTGCAGGGAACCGGCAAGATCAAAGGCAAGGCGGGAAAAAAACTAGGTCAAGCCATGGATGGTGCCGAGCAGGGATATCAGATTGCACAAATCGGAAAAATGCTTGGCATCAAATCCAGCTCGACCGGCGGCGCGATCGGCGGCGCTATTGGCGGTGCGACGGGTATACCGGGGATGGATATTGTCGGGTCGATCGTGGGGTCCGTTCTGGGCGGGCTGCTAAAGAAGACTCCCAAGGGCACATTGTCCATCACGGCAGATGGGGCGACCTATGCCGGGTCAGGCAAGCTGCGCGAAAGCCTGACCAGCGCGGGCAGTTCGGTCACCAGTACGCTGGCGAGCATTGCCGAACAGCTGGGCGGCGAAGTCGGCTCTTTCTCTGGCTCGATCCGCCAGAAGGGCAAGAAGGTCTATGCCAACGGCACCCGCGTCGCGGATCTGGAAGCGGCGGCCAGCAAAATATTGTCCGATGCGCTGACAGGCGGCGGACTGACCGGCATTTCGGGCGCGGTGCGCAAGGCGCTGGGATCCTCCAGCGATATCGACAAGGCCGTGAAAGAGGCGCTCAAAGTCCAGCAGGTCGAGGATTTGCTGGGCGGGATCGGCGCCGCCATGACCAGGCAATTCCGGTCATTCGAGACGCAAGCGAAAGAGCGGGTCCGTATCGCGGAGCAATATGGATTCGACGTCGTCGAGATCGAGAAGCGCAACGTCGAAGACCGCGCGAAAATTGCTGAGCAGATTTTGGGCGAGCGGGTTGGGCCATTGCGCGACCTGCTAAAGGATATGCGTGTCGGCAGCCTGTTTGAAGGGACAGCAGCCGATCGTCGATCTGCCCTTTTGACTGATATCGCCAAGGCAAAAACCGATGCGGAGGCTGGAAAGGACGGCGCAGCGGCCACTCTCGCCGATCTTCAGCGCCGGTTGATAGATACCAGTCGGGAGGCGTATGGCACTGCAGGCACCGAATATGCAAGTGATCGGTCTGACACTATCAGCACCGCCGAGCGGATTATCGCGCTGGAAAATGATCGCGTGAAGGCGGCGCAAGATGCCGCCATTGCCACAAAAACAGCGGTGGAGGCCAATAACGCTCTGACCAGTGAGAGTAACGACCTGCTGGCACGCATTGCCACCGGCATAGATCAGTTGTCGCTCGCTGGCATTCCCGCAGCTTCGGGGATGCCGGGCTCGATCGGCCGCTTGGTGGAGCTCTAGGTGCAAATCTGCTTCCTCCGTGCATGGCCCCGAGACGCCGCCAGCGCAGCCGAGTATCAAATTCGTTTGGCGGGTGGCGGCACGGCTCGTGCCTTCCACCTCGGGGGTCTCCATTATCGCGCCGGACTATTCGAATTTCCACGTTTTACCGCAACCATCGGTGTGGATGAGACGGGGTTTACCGGTCGCACGCTGCCCGCATCCGCGCAGATTGATGTTATACCAAACGACGTCGCCCTGCGTGATCAGATGTTGGCGTTGCATTGGCGCGCGGCGCGCCTGGAAATCGACGCAGCGGATGAGGAAGTCGCAATCCCACCCCGTTTGTTGACCGGTATTGTTGATGACATAAGCTATGCCGACAGCCGCTTCCGCCTGCGCATCGCCGACGGCTCTCAACGGTTTGATAAAAATGTTTTGGGAAAGCCATTTGCTGGGACAGGTGGCATAGAAGGCTATAGCGGCGCTGCTGGTCGTCCGAAGCGTCGCAGCTGGGGTGATTGCTGGAACATTGAAGGTCGATTGCTCGACCAGGCCAACAATATCTGGGAATTTGGCGATCCGGCCTATCCTCTCAATGCGTTCACATCCCTAAAGGACATGGGTCGTGCTGGAACGCTGGCCATAATCGGCTGGCAAGGTTCGATTGCCGCCACATTGACTGCGCTCCAGGCATCAACGCCTGCGCACGGCGGTGGCTGCGCCGCTCCATCAATCGCATGCGCAAAATGGTGGACACAGCCTGCAGGGCCGCTGACAGCCGATATTCAGGGAGAAATTGGCACCGGTTATGTCAACAATGCACCTGCTATAGCCTCCCGCATCGTTGAGCTGGCGGGAGGCGCGCCTATCAGCAATCTGGCAACGGCGATTGGATGGCGCAGTGGCGCGGCTGGGTGGCATGTTGATCGCGAAAACGCTAGTTGGGCCGAGGCGTTGGATGCAATTTGTCTCGGCGTATCGCTGCTATGGATCGTAAATCCTGACGGCACCGTCACGCTCCGGCAATGCAGCTTTGACGATCCAGCACCTGCCGTAAAGGCGATATATCTTAGTCGCGAACGCACACTGCCGCCGACTTCTACACGAAAACTGACGTATAAACGGAATAATCGCCAGCATAACGACGGCGAAATCAGCGCAGCCGTGCTGGCGAACGATGTCACCTATGCCGATGGGACGCCGGTTGAGGCGCTGAAGCCCGCCGAGCCGGGCGCGACGCTGGGTGCGACATATGGCACCAATGTCGGCGGACTGCCGGTGGCCATTCAGCCGGGCAATATTTTGGGCGGCGGCAAGATTGACGCGGGGCAGGTGCTGTATAGCGGCGGTGGGCCAACAGTCGTGTCGCTGCAACCGGCAGAAGCGGGGGCGACGTTGGGTGCGCGGGCGGGCACCAATTTGGTGGACAGCGGCGGGGTGACGCTGGGTGATGGCGCGATCAAAAATCTGGCCATTTCCATCGGTTCCAACGGTGCCTTGGCCGGCGCTGGCGGCGGACAGGTTACCATTGGTGGGCTGGGCTATAATGGCGATCTGTCGGCGACCGCTGGCGACAATATGATCCGCAATGCCGCGCTGGCGACCAGCGCGACAGACTGGGTCGTGACCATGGGGACGGCCACGCGCGTCACATCCACCACAGCAGGCGACCAACCGGCATATATGCGGGCGACGGGCAGTGCCAACCTCATCGCGCTTAACGGGGGCGGCACCGGCACCAGCGCGATTGCGGTGCGCGGCGGCACGCGGTTATTCCTGTCATGGCTGGCGCGGGCGGATGTAGCCAATGTCACGGGTGGCGGTGCCAATGCGCGGCGATGCTATGTGCGCGTCACATATTATAACGCGGCGGGCAGCTATATCGGCATTGCCGATATTTCAGACGCGGCCAAGGCGGCGACCAATGGCGAAGCGGGTGGGTGCAGCCCGAATTGGGAATTGCACAGCGGATTTGCCGATGCACCTGCGGCGGCTGCATTCGCCCAAATCGCGATCTTCCCCGTGCTTGGATCAACAGGGGCTGGCAAGTTTATAGACGTCGCGAAGCCGGTTTTGACGGTCGCGCAGGCGGGCGCTGACCGCACGGTCGATCAGTTGCAGGCGCAGCAAATCCAACCGCGCGCGACGGTCGGCGATAATCTGATGCGCAATGGCGACTTTTTCACCGGCAGCGACATGTGGTGGACATCGCCAGCGGGTGGTTACGCCACCGCCGATCTGGCGTGGCGCAGCGGCGCGGCGGAAAATGTGCCGGGCTGGTTGCGTTATACTGCGCCAGCGGCGGGCACCGCGCGCGCAACCTACACCCCGACGCGGTTCGACCGCGCTGCGCCGTTCAACAAGGATGACGGCATCCCCGTCATTCCGGGCAAGGAATATTGGCTCCAATTTGTTTACCGGTCTGATGGCGACATTCAGTTCGGCTGTGACGCATGGTTTTACAATGGCGCGACACAAATCGCCGCCGCGCAAGCGTTCATCGGTGGCCCGTTCGCGCCGGGAGGCGCAACATTCACCGCCAATACCGGTGGTGCGTTGGTGCGCGCGGCCATCGCCAAAATCACTGTGCCGGCAGGGTCGAACATCGTTTTCCTGCGCCACACATTCGCAAGGCCGGGGGGGAGCGGCGCAACATATGGCGAAATCAGCCTTGTCACCCTCACCGCCGCCGAACCGGGCGCGACTGTCGGCGCGCGCAGCGGGGTCAATCTGGTGGACAGCGGCGGCGCGGCGCTGGGCGACAGTTCGATCAAAAATCTGGCGATTTCCATCGGTTCCAACGGCGCTTTGACCGGCGCTGGCGGCGGGCAGGTGACGATTGGCGGGCTGGGTTACACCGGCGCGCTCGATGCTGACAAGTTCGCCGGTTCGGCGGCGGACACAAAATTGACCGGCATTGAAAGCGGTGCGGACGTCACCAAAAATGCGGCGGTCAGCATCGCACCGCCGCCGCCGCAGATCATCCAGCGCGATTGGCAGGGTACGCCAAAATCGGGGCAATTCAATCGTGTCGTGACGCCGGTTGTAACAAAGGGCGGCGCGTCGATCCGCACCGACAATGCGACGACATACAGCATCACCACCAGCGGCGTGACGGCGACGGTGAACAACACAAATGGATCGGCGGACAAAGGACGCATCACCATGACGGCGGGCGGGCCGGGGTCAATCAGCCTGACGGTGACGCGCGATAGCATCGCCTATGGCCCATATGCCATCCCCGTCACGGTGGAGGATGACGCCCCACCCAGCAATGGCGGGTCGGGCGGCGGCACCGACAGCACGTTGGAGGATGCGAACAGCACGTCATTCGTCCAGATGACATCGGCGGACAGCGGCGAGGCTGTTTTTGAGGCGACGATCACGGCGGGTCAGAAACTGAAAGGGGTCGCGCCGCTCACCTATAACTGGAGCCACAATAGTTCCAGTGGCACCAATAAGCTGGTCGCAAAATGGCAATATAGTAGCGACGGCGGTTCGACGTGGAATGATTTTGACACGGCGATCACTGGCAGCGACGCCAGTTGGTCGGCGGTCGATCTGTCGGGTGAACCGGGCAGCATCACGGTCAATCAGGAAAAATCGGGACTTTCAGCGGGCACATACAAGGCGCGGTTGGTCGGCGCGAAAAACAGCAGCAGCGGCAATGCAATCACGATTGCGACCGGTGCGGCCACCCTGTCGGTTACCAGTTAAGGAGCAAAAACATGGCAGATTATCTCGATGCACCCGCACTGATCCGCAAGTTCCGGTTCTATGCCTTCGGTGGGACCGCGCCCGATGAAATATGCGATGCACTGCAAACCATTCCGGGGGCGGATGCAGACGTCATCTGCACCGGGGGCGAGCTGCTCTATGCCCATTTTGACCTGCTAGATGGGGCGGGCCGCGCGCTTACCGCCGAAATATATCAGCATGCCGTCCAGCAAGGCTGGGCAGGCTTTTGCCAAGGCGGCCGCGCGGCGAATATTGTCGCGGCAATCGACACGATGGCGCATGATGGCACTGACGATTTTACCGCTTGGCCCGCGCCTGAGACCGTTCGGCGCGGCGGCTTTGATTGGCGGGCAGCGCCACAGCCCGAATTGAGCTGAGGCGATGGCGGTCGATGCACCTACCGCCGAATGGCTCCGGTCGCCCGGCTTGTCGGTCGTCTCCAGTGGTGCAGCCGCATGGGGTGACATCGCCGCGACCAGCGAAATCGGCTGCTGCCTGTCAGCTATCGCTGACGCGCAAGCTGACGCCGACAGGCTTCGTGCTTTTTTTGGCGCTCCCCGCGCCATTGAAACACTGATGGTACCAGGTGCCATGCTCTCGCTGCTCGGTCGCGCAGTCACCATATTTGCAGATGCTGAAGGATATCGGGCGGGTTCGATCGTGTTTGTCATCGGCGTCGCTGAGCGGGACGACGGCATGTCTAAATTAACAGTGATCCGGAGACTCGCATGATCGCCATTGTCCGACCAGAAGCGATTGCTGCAATAATCGCGTCGACCAACAACGCTAACAGCGCCAACATGCTGACCGCGCCGCCGCGAGAGGTGTGGCTGGCAGCATCGGCAACCACTCATCATATCGACTTGGATTTGGGGGTGGCTTTACCGATTGATACCATATTCATTGGCTCGACCAACGCAGCGAGCGGCGCAACCATCACTGTTTCACGTGGTACTGGCATGGGTGCTGGCCTGACGGGTGAGGGCACCGTCGCCCTGCGTCTAACTGGCGCCGAAGGGCCGCGATATAGTGGCATTTTTATGCGGGCCGCTGGTGCGCCGGCCGCTCGATATTTCCGCATCACTATCACTCTGCCGACGGCCGCGCCTTTGGAAGTTGGTATCGTGGCAGCGGGCAGCAGCTTTCGTCGCCAAGTCGCCTATCCAACATCGCGCGTCGCGATCGATACATCGAGCAGGGTTGATCTTTGGGATGGAGGATTCGGCGTCGGTGAAGGTGTGACAAAAGCGGGGTACAGGTTCAAGTTTATCGACCTCGATAAAGCGGGGAGGGATATGCTCTGGTCACTCGTTTCCAAAAGGGGTAACCGCAAGCCTGTTATCGTCGTCGAGGATGATGAAGAGCTGCCGCTCGACGATGCCGCTGTCCACTATGGCCTGTTGGATCGCTTCGAGCCTTGGGAGCGGGCCAATGCTGCCGATACGGTCTGGGCCATGGGCATGACCGAATGGTTATGACCGCCCCCCTCCGGCAACCGACCCCGGTGCAGCGACCGGCTACTGCCTATGCATTTGGCATGCGCAAGATCACCCTTCTGGCCGTCCACTGCACCGCGACACTGGCTGGGCGCCCGTTCAACGTGGATGCGATTCGGGCGATGCATTTGGCCCGTGGGTGGTCAGATATCGGTTACCATAAGTTGATTGGCATCGCAGGCGAAACCTGGGACGGTCGCCCCGAGTCCCTTCCAGGTGCACATGCCAAAGGTTTCAACGCTGCCAGCCTCGCCGTTTGCTATGTCGGCGGCATCGGTGCCAATGGTCGTCCGACCGATACGCGCACTGATGCGCAGACCGCCGCCCTCGCGGCTGTTTTGAAGGAGTGGCGGCAGCGATTCCCGGACGCCAAGATACGCGGTCATCGCGATCTCTCACCTGACCTCAATAGAGATGGACGCATCACGTCAAACGAGTGGCTCAAGGACTGCCCATGCTTTGATGTTCGCGATTGGTGCCACACCGTCGGAATAGATCCCAAATGATTGCGGATGAAATCGACGATCTGGCAGTTCCGCGAACGCCAGCGGAGGCGAAGCGCCATTGGATGATTGATCGTCTATGGTCGATTTTCATATTCAATTCTGTGCTTATTTTGTTCCTCATCGGAATTGTATGGCTTGGACGGTGGCCCGAGGCACTTTCCTATCGCAGACTCTCCCTGCTGGGTTTCGTCGCCATAGTCGCGCAGTCGATTCAAATTGCTATCGTGATGGCATTCTCCCTTGGCGGCCCTGTCGGTCGGTGGCGGGCACGTTGGGGAGACCGATCGGTGGCAGCGGATGACGATGAAACTGCTGCACGCTGTGCCTATGACGCTGGTGGTGGCGATGACCAGAAGGTGGCGACATGACCAGCATCATCGCATGGATGATTGCTCGCGGGATATCACCTCGCATCGCTGCGGCGGTGGTGCGAATTGCTGGAATACTCCTCGCGCTAGCGGTCGCGGTGGGGCTTTGGAATTTATGGATCATTCGCCATGATCGGGCGACCATCGACAAGCATGAATCCGGAGTCCAAATCGAGATCGAGCGAGCCGGTCGCGCGGCTGATCGGTCATTGGTTGAGCGTCAGACTGCTGGCGAGAGGTCTGTAAGTTTTGAGCGAAGGGGATTCGACAATGCAACGCGTGACATTCCGCATGAGGGTCTCACTCGTCGTCAGCGCATCGATCTTTGTCTCGAGCTGCGCGACGGTGGAGCGGACACGACTGTCATCCCCCAGTGCGCAGATATTCGAGCAAGAGCAGCGCCCCGCCGCAACGATTGACCTCCTCGTCAGCGACGACGCTGAGGCATATCGACAGTGGCAGCGTGACAAAGATGACTGGGGTCGGCGGGGCTGGGATAGGGTCTGGTTAATCTGTCGATGGTTCGCGGATCAGGGAATCGACAACCTGCCGTGCAACGATGCTGTTCGCCCCATTCAACCCAATTGAAACGCGCCTTCATCCGACATTTTAATTACATAATACGGTAATTGTTGGCCGGAATTGTTGGCCGGAATTTTTGGCCGGCTACACGCGGCGCCTCGTCGAACGCATATCTGCAACTCCGCACACCACTTACGCAGAGGTGTTCGTCGGCATGGGCGGCGTCTTTTT
>CAUJJQ010000096.1 GCA_963205285.1 Pseudomonadota bacterium
CATGGAAGCTTCCAAATGGTTGGGGCGCGCTACGACCTTGCCGCAACGCGCCCCGTTTTGTTTAGCGCGCGTGCATCAGGCGATGCGCGGCAGCTCGTTAAACTGGTGGTACGGCGGCGGACTGGACAATGTCCATTCGAGCGTCGTCGCCCCTTCGCCCCACGGATTGGCCCCAACCTTTTTACCCGCAAACAAGGTGTAGAACACATTGGCGAAGAAGAAGAAGAGGCCGACCATCACCACCAGATAGCCCAGCGAGCTAATATGGTGCCAATATTCAAAGGCGTGTGCATAATCGGGGTAACGGCGCGGCATGCCTTGCTGTCCCAGGAAATGCTGCGGGAAGAAGACGATGTTGACGCCGACGAAGAATGTCCAGAAATGCATCTGGCCCATCCATTCGCTGTACATCCGCCCCGACATTTTCGGGATCCAGTAATAGAAACCGGCGAACAGCGCGAACACCGCTCCCAGCGAGAGCACATAGTGGAAGTGCGCGACGACATAATAGGTATCGTGCAGATTCTGATCGACGCCGCCATTGGCCAGCACCACACCTGTCACACCGCCAACGGTGAACATGAAGATGAAGCCCAGCGCCCACAGCATCGGCGTTTTGAACGACAGCGAACCGCCCCACATGGTGGCCAGCCAGCTGAATATTTTGATTCCAGTTGGCACCGCAATCACCATCGTCGCGGCGGTGAAATACATTTTGAGGTCAACGCGCATCCCCACGGTGAACATGTGGTGCGCCCAGACAATGAAGCCGACAACGCCGATGGCAACCATGGCATAGGCCATGCCGAGGTAACCAAAGACCGGTTTTTTGGAGAAAGTGGAAACCACCTGGCTGACGATGCCAAAGCCCGGCAGGATCATGATATAGACTTCGGGGTGGCCAAAGAACCAGAATAAATGCTGGTACAGCACGGGGTCACCGCCGCCCGCCGCATCATAAAATGCAGTGCCGAAATTACGGTCGGTCAACAGCATGGTGATGGCTGCGGCCAAAACCGGCAGCGACAAAAGCAACAGAAATGCTGTCACCAGCACCGACCAGACGAACAGCGGCATTTTGTGCAATGTCATGCCCGGTGCGCGCATGTTGAAAATGGTGGTGATGAAATTAATCGCCCCCAAAATCGATGCAGCACCTGCCATATGGAGCGAGAATATGACCATATCGACCGCTGGCCCCGCAGAACCCGATGTCGATAGCGGTGCATAAACCGTCCAGCCTGTGCCCGCACCCAAGCCAGCGCCGCCGGGGACAAACATCGAACCGAACAGCATGAAGAATGCGACAAAGGTCAGCCAGAAGCTGATGTTGTTCATTCGCGGAAATGCCATGTCGGGCGCGCCGATCATGATCGGTACGAACCAATTGCCAAAACCACCGATAATCGCGGGCATCACCATGAAGAACACCATGATTAGGCCGTGGGCGGTAATCATCACATTCCAGAAATGCTTACCCGCCGTATCCGTTTCTTCGCCGCCCAGCATCGCCGCCCAATGCGGCAGATATTGGATACCTTCTTGCGCCAGTTCAAGGCGCATCAGCCCCGACAAAGCGCTGCCGATAATCCCCGCACAGATGGCAAAGATCAGATAAAGGGTGCCGATATCCTTGTGGTTGGTCGACATGAACCAACGGACGAAAAATCCCGGCTTATGGTCGGCATGATCGTCATGATGGGCATGATCGGCGTCGGCGGCGATAGTGGTCATGGTCGCTTGTCCTTATGCAATCATTGAGTCGGAGCAGCGGCAGCGGGGGTCGCGCCAGCGCTCGGCGGGGTGGTCGGGGCAGCCGCAGGTGCCGCAGCCGTTACCGCAGTAGGTGCGGCTGCAGGGGTTGCGGCGGGAGTTGCAGCGGGGGTCGCCGGGGCCGTCATATGGCCACCCTTGCTCGCCACCCATTGGGCAAAGCGTTCGGGGCTCACCACCTCCACCGCGATCGGCATATAGCCGTGATTAACGCCGCAAAGTTCCGAACATTGGCCATAATAAACGCCAACCCGGTCGGCACGGAAGGTGACTTCGTTAAGACGGCCCGGCACCGCGTCCATCTTGGTCCACAGTGCGGGAACCGCAAAGCTGTGGATGACATCGGCGGCCGTGATAATCAATTTCACAGTCCGGCCAGCAGGCACGACCATACGATTGTCGGCCCCCAGATGATAGGGTTCGCCGCGCGCTGCTGCGGTTTGTTCATCGAGCATGTTGGACACATATTCATCGATACCATTGTCGGGGTAGGCATAGCCCCAATACCATTGGTAACCGGTAACCTTGACCGTCAGCGCATTGGCAGGCGGCGGCGCATATTGGCGCGCGAGCAGGTCGATGGACGGCACGGCAATCCCAACAAGGATGAGGATGGGGATGCCGGTCCAGATAACTTCGATCAGCGTGTTGTGCGATGTTTTCGACGGGATGGGATTGGCGCTAGCGCGAAAGCGCGCGACGATCCACAGCATCAGCCCCAGCACCAATAGACACATCGCAACCGACAACGGCACAAGGATGACATTGTTCAGGAAATGCGCAAAACGGCCATTTTCGGTGACTTGCGGCTGGAAATCCATGCCACCGACGACCGGCTGACCAATGCCCGGCACCGGGCGCGCATATTCAAATGCAGGGGCCGCCGCAACGTCTGCCGCATCAGCGCCCGTTGTCGCTGGCGCCGTTGCAGGTGCAGCGGTCGGGGTCGGTGTCGTTGCAGCGGTTACAACCGGTGCAGCGGCAGTGGTCGCTGCCGATGCCGCGACGCTGCCCAAAGCGAGCGGCGTCAGCGCCATCAAAAAAGCGATTAATATGCGATAGATGCCAGCCATGCGCCGCTAATTCCCCGATTTTACGTTGGTCGAATCCCCCCTAAGCGACATCTTCCACAAAAGAAAGACCTGCCAAGGGTCGATTTGCGGCGCGCTATAGACCCGCTTGCCGCGCCCGACAAGCACCACTAAGTCAGGAAAAAATGACCGCCGCCGTCCCCCGCCTAGCTGGATAAAATATGACCGAAGATGATGTGCTGAACGAATTTCGGGCCGCAGATGCGCTGCTGACGGGCCATTTCCTACTCTCCTCCGGCCGCCATTCGGGCCATTATCTGCAATGCGCGCGCGCGCTGATGGACCCCGAACGCGCCGACCGACTCGCCCGCGCGCTGGCACAAAAATTGCCGCGCGACGTGCGCGCCGACATCGACCTGGTCGTTTCACCAGCGATGGGCGGGGTGATCATCGGCCATGAAATGGGCCGCGCGCTGGGCAAAAATGCGATCTTCGTTGAACGGCCAACCGGCATTTTCGAACTGCGGCGCGGTTTCGACGTTGCGCCGGGCGCAAAAATCCTACTGGTCGAAGATGTCGTCACCACCGGCCTTTCATCGCGCGAAGCGATGGCGACATTGGCCGCTGCCGGGGGCGAAGTCATCGCCGCGGCCGCACTGGTTGACCGCAGCGGCGGGGAAGTGGATCTGGGGGTTCCCTTTTACCCGCTCGTCGCGCTCAGCTTTCCGACCTATGCCGATGGGGAAGTGCCTGAAACGCTCGCCGCCATCCCGATCACCAAGCCAGGAAGCCGCAAGGAATTGGCATGACCATGGCGCTGCGCCTGGGGGTCAATATCGACCATGTGGCGACCATCCGCAACGCGCGCGGCGGCGACCACCCCGACCCGGTGCGCGCGGCGGAAATTGTGGCGGCAGCAGGCGGCGATGGCATAACCGCGCATCTGCGCGAAGACCGTCGCCATATCCGCGATTCGGATTTGCAGCGGATTCAGGCGGCAACCGACCTGCCGCTTAACCTTGAAATGGCGGCGAGTGAGGAAATGCTGGCCATCGCGCTCGCCCACAAACCCCATGCTGCCTGTATCGTCCCCGAACGGCGCGAAGAACGCACGACAGAGGGCGGGCTGGACGCGGCGGGGCAGCATAATCATCTGCAACCCATTGTGACCCGCCTTGTCGATGCGGGGA
>CAUJJQ010000097.1 GCA_963205285.1 Pseudomonadota bacterium
TGAACATATCTGGTATGCGCCAACGCCATTTGCGACGATTGCGGCGGTCGCGCCCGATTTGTTCGACCGCACGCTGACGGTGAACGGTTGTTCCAAGGCTTTTTCGATGACCGGTTGGCGTATCGGCTTTGCCGGTGGCCCCGACTGGCTGGTAAAGGCGATGCGCAATTTACAGTCGCAATCCACATCCAACCCCTGTTCGGTGGCGCAGGCCGCAGCGGTTGCCGCGCTCAATGGCAGCCATGATTTTCTGGAAGAACGCAACGACAGTTTCCGCGAACGCCGCGATCTGGTCTGTGCCATGCTCAACGATGCGCCCGGCCTATATTGCCCGGTGCCCGAGGGGGCGTTCTACGTCTACCCCGACGCCAGCGGTTGCATCGGCAAAAAGACGCCGGACGGCGATATTGTCGGGGATGATGTAGCGCTGGTCGATTATTTCCTGTCGGCGGCGCGGGTGGCGGCGGTGCCGGGTGCGGCATTTGGCCTGTCCCCTGCATTCAGGGTCAGCTATGCGGCATCGCTTGACCTTTTAAAAGAGGCATGTCGTCGCATCCAGCGCGCCTGCGCGGATCTGAAAGACTGACGCGGGGCGTTTATTCACCAAATGTGCATGGTTTCACCGCCATGTGCGCACGATCACCGACAAGCGATGCGCCATGCAATAATCATGGCGCGTCTGGGAAAAAATCAGGATTGTTCATGCTTGCTTTGCTGCGCAGTGAAATCACCAAATCAATGTTGGTGGGATTTATCATCGGGGCGGTCGGCCTTGCTGTCGCGCAGCCCGGCATCGCGCGCAATAATGCTCCGGTCGAACAGGCGCGCTGAGCGATGCTGTTCCAACGCGCCTTGTTGCTCGGTGCGTTGATAATGGCGGCTTGCACGCCGGTTGCCGCTGAACAGGCGGTGGCTGTCCCCGCCCCCAGCGTTGACCCGGCCGACACCCGCACCAGCGCGCACGCCATTTTGGCGGGTGGGTGTTTTTGGGGGGTGGAGGGTGTCTTTTCGCATGTCGCAGGGGTAACGCGCGTCGAATCAGGCTTTCACGGCGGACCCGCCAGCAGCGCCAATTATGATGATGTATCGAGCGGCACCAACCAGCATGCAGAGGTGGTGCGCATAACCTATGACCCACGCCGCGTCAGTTACGGCAGTTTGCTGCGGATATTTTTCTCCGTCGTTGCCGACCCGACAACGCTGAACCGACAGGGGCCGGACGTTGGCAGCCAATATCGCAGCGCGATTATCCCGGCCAATGCAAATCAGCGCCAAGTGGCATCGGCCTATATCGCGCAGTTGAGCGCCGGACATTATTGGTCACGGCCGATTGTCACCGCGATAGAGGAACCGCGCACATTCTATCGGGCCGAAGCATATCATCAGGATTTTATGGCCAATAACCCCGACCATCCCTATATCCGCCGCTGGGACGCGCCAAAGCTGGCCAATTTGCGCAGCATGTTCCCCGCGCTCTACCGTGCAAGCGCAGCGCCCTAAAATATAAGCATATATTGGCACTCACCCCTATTTAGGGGCGAGCACCATCAACATCTGCCGCCCTTCGGTGCGGGGATGCGCCTCCACCTTGGCGATTTCGGCGGTCTGTTCGGCAACGCGTTGCAGGACAATCAAGCCCAATTCCAAATGCGCCATTTCGCGCCCGCGAAAACGCATGGTCAGCTTTACCTTGTCGCCATCACCCAGAAAATCGACGACCTTTTTCATCTTGGTGTCATAATCATGATCGTCGATATTGGGGCGCATTTTAATTTCTTTTATTTCCTGCGTCCGCTGCGACTTGCGCGCCTGATTGGCCTTTTTCTGCGCCTCATATTTGAATTTGCCGACGTCGAGGAATTTGCATACCGGCGGGTCAGCATTGGGCGACACTTCAACAAGGTCCAGCCCGACATCTGCCGCAGCCTCAATCGCCTCAGCGGTCAGCATGACGCCAAGGTTCTCACCCTCGTCGTCGATGACGCGCACGCGCGGCACGGTGATGAAATGGTTGAAACGCGGGCCGCTACGGGGCGGCGGGGGGGCGTTGGGACGCCGGACGGCTGGCGGTGGTATGTTGCAAACTCCTGTTACGTATCTCGCTTGCCCATAGGCTTTTGTGCGCGTTTGCGAAAGGGGGCGATTTGCGCTTTTTGCAAAAGACCTGTTGCACCCAGGGGCGAAGGGTGCCGGGGCCATTTGGTAAAGCCGTTGGCCAGCGCCGCGCGCCTTTGTTAGGGATGGGGCATGGCAGGCTATATCACGCAAAAATACGGCACATGGCGCGGTTTGCTGCGTTCGGCGCTGGCGCATGGCGAAGTGGCGTTGGGGCGACACCAGCCGCTGATGCTCAATCGGTCAGAGATTCGCCGCCTAGTTTTTGTCTGCCACGGCAATATTTGTCGCAGCGCCTATGCACAGGGTCTGGCGCGCACCGCCGGGCTAAACGCCATCGGATTTGGCCTTTCGACCAGCGCGGGGGCAGGGGCGCACCCGCCGCTCGTCATCGCCGCCGCCGCACGCGGCACCGATCTTGGCCAGCACCAAAGCCAGCGGGTGGAGGATTATGTGGCGCAGGAAGGTGACATCTTGCTGGTGATGGAGGTGCGGCAGATGCGCCAGATTGCCGCCGACACGCGGCTGGGTGCGTTGCCGCGCCAATTGCTCGGCCTGTATGCGAGCCCGCCAACCCCGCATATCCACGATCCCTATGGGCTGGATGATGGCTTCCTGCCCGCCTGTCTGACGCGGATAGAGGCGGCGGTCGCGGGGCTTGTCACCGCATTTCCTGCCGCGCGGGCTTAGCGCCGCATCACCATATTGATGATGTCGCGTAGCATTGGTTTGGGGTCGGCACTGTCCCAGACATAATGGCTAAGGCGCGGGTTCAGACTTTGTCCGATGAAATTAACGAGCGCGGCCCAGCGCCCTTCGCCGCCGCCGTGGCGTAATATGCTGAGCAGCCGCCGCCCCTCTGGCACCAAGAAACGCGCGCGCGCATGGCGGCGCGTGGGTGGTGCGCGCAAAGCCACGTCGGGAAAGGCGTGGGCGATTTGTTCGCGCGCAAACCATGCGCCTGCGGCATGGGCGAGCGGCAGGCTGCCCCAAAAACGGCCATTCACCTCCATCAACACGCATTTGCCGCTGGCCGGATCATGCCGATATTCGACCATTGCCGGGCCTGTCCAGCCGATGGCGGCGAGCAACGCTTCTGATTTGGCAAATTGGTCTTCAAAGCCATGGTCGATGCTTTCGCACAGACTCGACACCCCGCCGGTTACCGGCCATTCGTGAATCCGCCGGTGCTGGAAACGCAAAGTGGCGTGACCGTCCGTCATGTGCAGCATCTGCCCCAGCCCGAAGCCCGGTGCATAGCTTTGCAGCAGCGGCCATTGGCCAATGGGGGCATAATGATCGCGCAGCGCCAGCAGCGCATCGACATCTGCCACATAGGCCACTTTGTCGAGCGTCAGCCCCGCCGCATCCAATCGCGCGACCAGCGCGTTGGGGTCGGCCCATTTGGCAACCAATGGAAAGGGCGGAGTGGCTGCCTTTGCCGCCCAATCATCCCCCGCCACCGGCTGCCAACTTTGCGGCACGTCGATGCCGATGCCCGCCGCGATGGCGAGCGTGCGACTCTTGTCGAGCACGGTGATGAGGGGGGCTTCGCGCGGGGTCAAAATCCGGCAGTTGCCAATGGTTTCGGGCAATGCGGCCAGCGCGATTAAATCCCCCTCGCTCACCGCGATCAGCGCGTCGGCGCGCACCGACGCCAATATTTCGGGCAACCAGTCGGCGATCGGCCCCACCCCGCGCACCGAAAATCCGTGGCAATGGCGCGATGCTCCGCCGATGGCATGCGCGCTGCGCCCGATGCCGTGGACATGGACGCCCGAACGGCCAAGTTCGCGCACCAACGTCAGGCCAATCGGCGTATCGATGCCCAAAATGGCGACCCGAATACTCATGCCCGCCGCTCGTAAAATATGGTGGCAAGCGCCTGTTCGCCATGGCGCAAGGCGGTGCGCCAGCGATTGGCGCTAAGCCGGGTTGGCGGCGTTTCGGCGGTTTCTGGCACATCGGCGAAATGACCGCTCGCCAGATTCTCCTGCGCGGCGATGGCTTCGCACATGGCGACAAAACGGCGCATTACCGTGCGATTTGGCCGCTGTCGGTCGCGCGAGAGCAGCTCAAAACTATGGGTGACGATGTTAAAGCACGGGCGCTGCGTATCAGCGGCATGGCGCAGCGCTTCACCCATCTCGCGCGACGACAGCGCACAAATTTGTGCCGGACGAAATTGGCCGGGGCTGGCCCAAATCCCCGACACCGGCATTTGCGTAACCGCGCCGATGCCCACCGGGTCGATGCTGTCGGCGGGCAGCGAAATACGGCAAGCATCGCCTGCAAATGCGGGGTTGAAACTTGAATCCCATAGGATGCCCAATTGGTCGAGCGCCGCGATGGTGGCGTCATCGGCTCCGAAATTTCCGGCGCGAAAGGCGCGGATTTTGGGCGCACCCAGCCGCTCCATCAAATCCCGCCCCCAGCCGAGTAGGGTCGCCTGATCCGCCATCGACAAATCCCCGACATTGGTTGCTCGCGCGGCAATCGGCGGATTTTCTGCCCATGTCAGCCATTCGGCGTGCATATGCAGTTCGATATAATGACCGCGCGATGCCACCATGTCGATAATCCGCGCGATGACATCCCCCCCCAACACCAGCGCAGGCGCAGGGTCGATAAAGAAAATGGCTTTCAATCCATGTTCGTCCAGCCGGTCCATCTGCCAGCCGATGCCAAAATCCCCCTTGGCCGTTCGCCCCAGGATGGATGCGGCAAAATTGGCGTGTGCGTCCCACCCGCGTTGGAACAGTCCGGCAGATAATTCAGTATCGACGGTGACAAGCGCGATGGTCATGGCAATGTCTTAGCTGGGGGAGCGTTAATTTCACCTATGCGCGTCAATGCAGCAAGCGCCACAGTGCCGCCGCCCCCGCAACCCCCAAAATCAGCGCGACAAGCGCGCGCCATATTTTTTCGGGCATCTTGCCAAAGCCAAGCCCGCCCACCCAATTGCCGAGGAGGACGGCTGGGAAAAGCCACAGCGAGAGAATGAAGCTGCGCCAATCAATCCGCCCCATGGTGAGCGCACTGGCGCTCCCCGCGATGGCGGTTGCAAAAAAGACCAGCATCATTGACGCACGGGCAACCGGCGGCGGCAGGCGGCGGCGCAGGTAAAATGGGACAACCGGCGGCCCCGGCATGGCGGCAAAACCGGTCAGCACACCGGCGGTTAGTCCGGTCAGCGCAATGCTGGTCCGGCTTGCTGCGCGTGGCGGGCCGCTGGGCAGAACAACCGCGACAAAGGCCGCGATGGCGATGCTGGAGATGAGGAGGCGCGCGACGTCAGGCGCAATGGCGGCAAGGAGGATCAGGCCAAGCGGCGTCACCACCACTGCGATAATCGCGATGGGAATGGCGCTTGCCCGTTCGCTGTCATGGACGATCCGCTGCCAGCCGACCGGGCCGATATAAAGTTGCAGCAAAATGCCGATTACCACCGCCTGCAATGGCGCGATGATGAGGCTGAGCAATGGCACGAGGATGATGGCCATGCCAAATCCGGTCAGCCCGCGGATGGCCGCCGCGCCAAATGTCATGACCAGCGCCAGCGCCAGCACAGCGGGCGCCATGGGCAAAATCATCGCTGGTTCCGCCACACCGGCAAATTACCCGCGCAAATCGGGCGGGGTTGCTTCGGCGCGCAGCATCGCCAGCGCCTCGGCTATGGTCATGATGCGCTGCCCATCCTGCCCCAATGTGCGAATGGCAACCTTGCCCTCTGCCGCTTCGCGCGCACCGACGACGAGCAAATGCGGCACTTTGGCGAGGCTATGTTCGCGCACCTTATAATTGATTTTTTCGTTCCTGAGGTCGGTCTCAACGCGAATACCCGCCGCCGCCAGCTCTGCCGCCACTTGGCCTGCATAAGCATCGGCATCCGAAACGATGGTGGCGACAACCGCCTGCACCGGGGTCAGCCATACGGGGAAGCGCCCGGCATAATGTTCGATTAAAATGCCCAGAAAACGTTCATAGCTGCCGAAAATCGCGCGGTGCAGCATGATCGGGCGGTGGCGTGCGCCATCTTCGCCGATGTAGCTGGCATCGAGCCGTTCGGGCAGCACGCGGTCGGACTGGATGGTGCCGACCTGCCATGTCCGGCCAATCGCATCGGTCAAATGCCATTCAAGCTTGGGGGCGTAAAATGCACCTTCGCCCGGCAATTCGGCCCAGCCATACTCCGCCGTTGCCAGCCCTGCCTGCACCACCGCGTTGCGCAGTTCATTTTCCGCTTTGTCCCAATCCGCATCGCTGCCGAAACGCTTGTCAGGGCGCAGCGCCAGCTTGATCGCATAGGTAAAGCCGAAATCCTTATAAATGCGGTCGGCCAGCGCACAAAAATCCTGCACTTCGCGGATAATCTGATCCTCACGACAGAAAATATGCGCGTCATCCTGCGTAAATTGGCGCACCCGCATCAGCCCGTGCAGCGCGCCATGCGGTTCGTTGCGGTGACAGCAACCATGTTCGAACAGGCGCAGCGGCAGATCACGATAGCTTTTGATGCCCTGACGGAAAATCAGCACATGCGCCGGACAATTCATCGGCTTCAGCGCCATCCAGTCGGCATCGCCCGAAACCACCGGCCCTTCATCTTCCACATTGGGCACTTCGTCGGGGATGACGAACATATTTTCCCGATATTTGCCCCAATGGCCCGATTGTTCCCACTGGCGCGCATCCATGACCTGCGGGGTCTTCACCTCATCATAGCCCGAAGCGTCGATGGCGCGGCGCATGTATGCCTCAAGCTCGCGCCAGATGCGAAATCCATGCGGGTGCCAGAAAACACTGCCATGCGCCTCTTGTTGCAGGTGGAATAAATCCATCTCCTGCCCCAATTTGCGGTGGTCGCGCTTGGCGGCTTCTTCCAGCCGCAACAGATGCGCGTCGAGCTGTTTTTTGTTGAGCCAGCCGGTGCCGTAAATCCGCGTCAATTGGGCGTTTTTCTGGTCGCCGCGCCAATATGCCCCGGCAACGCGCATCAATTTGAATGCGGCAGGGTCAAGCCGCCCGGTGGACGGCAAATGCGGCCCACGGCACATGTCCATCCAGTCGTCGCCCGACCAATAGACCGAAAGTTCCTCCCCCTGCGGCAATTCGGCGGCCCATTCAGCCTTGAAATTTTCGCCTGCTTCGCGCCACCGCTGGATGAGGTCGGCACGGCTCCACACCTCCCGCCGCAAGGGTTTGTCCGCGCGGATGATGGCGCGCATCGCATCCTCAATCGCGGGCAGTTCATCCTCGGTAAAAGCACCGCGCGATGCAGGCGGCATCACATCATAATAAAAACCGTCGTCGGTCGCGGGGCCAAAAGTGATCTGCGTGCCGGGGAAAATCTGCTGCACCGCCTCTGCCAGCACATGGGCAAAATCATGCCGCGCCAGTTCGAGCGCGTCCGCTTCATCCCGCGCGGTGACGAGGTGGAGCGCCGCATCGCCGGTAAAGGCCATGGTCGCATCGACCAATTCGCCATCGACCCGTGCGGCGATTACCGCCTTAGCAAGGCCGGGGGAAATGGCGGCCGCGACGTCCATCGGGCTGGCGCCGTGCGGCATTTCGCGCACCGAACCATCGGGAAGGGTGATATTAAATGGGCTGTTGCTGCTCATGGGCCTGCCCATGCGGGTGGAGGGCGCGCCAAGTCAAGGGCACCCGCTAATCCGCTGTCATTGAGCGATATTTTTTTTGCGCTTTGGCTGCCCATGTGGCAGCTTCATCCTTCCACAAAGGGAAGGGCAGGAAAATGAGCGACGCCAGCAAATCTTCAACCAGCAAGGGCAGCGGCGATGCCAAGGACGGCGTGCCGCCGCAACAGGCAACCGGCGGCGATGGCAAGCCCGCCAAAAATGACGGCGGCAAGAAATAAGCGCTAGCTAAACCTCACGCCCCTCGCGCCTGCGTTGGCAAATTGCTATCGCAGGTGCCATGGCGCGCAATCACCTCTTCCTCGTCGATGGCTCCGGCTATATTTTTCGAGCCTATCACCGGCTGCCCCCGCTGACCAACACCAGTGGTGTGCCGGTCGGCGCGGTCTACGGTTATACGACGATGCTGTGGAAGCTCGCCGATGATTTGCACAAGGCCGATGGGCCGAGCCATTTGGCCGTCATCCTCGACCATAGTGGCAAGAGTTTTCGCAACGACATCTACCCAGAATATAAGGCGCACCGCCCGCCCGCACCCGAAGATTTGGTGCCGCAATTCCCGCTGATTCGTGACGCGACGCGCGCATTTTCGCTGCCGTGCATCGAACTGCCGGGGTTTGAGGCGGATGACCTGATCGCCAGCTATGCCACGGCTGCATTGGCGGCCGGTTGGGATGTGACGATTGTTTCGGCTGACAAGGATTTGATGCAGTTGGTGAGTGTGGCGATTGCGCCCGATGCACCCAGCATCGACATGCTCGACACGATGAAAAATCTGCGGATTGGCCGCGATGCGGTGGTCGAAAAATTTGGCGTTGGCCCCGAACGCCTCGGCGATGTGCTGGGGCTGATGGGGGACAGCGTGGACAATGTCCCCGGCGTGCCCGGCGTCGGGCCGAAAACAGCGGCAAAGCTGATTAACGAACATGGGGATTTTGACGCCGTGCTGGCCGCCGCGCCGTCGATGAAGGCGGGCAAGCTGCGCGAAAATCTGATTGAATTTGCGGCGCAGGCGCGTCTGTCGCGCGTCTTGGTCGAACTGAAATGTGATGTGCCCTTGCCGGTTGAATTGGATGCGCTGAAACTGGATGGGATACCGCCCGATCCTTTACGTGAATTTTTGCTCCACCATGGGTTTAAAAGCCTTGCCGCGCGGCTGGGTAATGATGCCGGCCCGCCCGCTGGCCGCGCCACCGGCCTTGCCGCGCCCGTCGTGCGCGAAGCGGGCGCAGACACCCCGCGTGCAGACAGCGCATCGCATGGCTTGCCCGACATTCCCTCCATCGACCGCAGCAAATATGCCTGTGTCACCAGCCTTGCCGCGCTCGATACATGGGTGGCGGAGGCGCGCGCATTGGGCCATGTTGCCATCGACACCGAAACCGCGAGCCTGGATTCGGTGACGGGCCGGTTGGTCGGCGTTTCGCTGGCGCTTGGTGTGGGCAAGGCGTGCTATATCCCGCTCGGCCATGGGGGGCATGATCTCCTCTCCGAAAGGCCGGAGCAGGTGGATTTTGCCGCCGCCATCGAACGGATTGGCGCGCTGGCGGCGGATGATAGCGTGCTGAAAATCGGCCATAACCTCAAATATGATATGGCGGTTCTGGCGCAGCATGGCGTCCATTTTGCCAATATCGATGACACGATGCTGCTGTCCTTTGCGCTTGATGCAGGCGCGCATGGCCATGGCATGGATGAACTGGCAAGCCGCCATCTGGGGCACGAATGTATCGCCTTCAAAGATGTGTGCGGGACGGGTAAAAGCCAGATCAGCTTTGCCGAAGTGCCACTCGATCGCGCGACCCAATATGCGGCGGAGGATGCCGATGTCACGTGGCGGCTGTGGCGGTTGCTGCGCCACCGCCTGTGGCAGGAGGGGGGCAGCCGCATTTACGAAATGGTTGACCGCGCGCTGCCCGCCAGCGTGATGGCGATGGAACGGCGCGGGATACAGGTGAATCGGGAGGCTTTGGCTCGCCTTTCCGCCATTTTTGCCGAAGATATGGTGCGGTTGGAAGCGGCGATCCATGCAGAGGCTGGCGCCCCCTTTACCATCGGCAGCCCCAAGCAATTGGGGGAGATTTTGTTCGACAAAATGGCGCTAAAGGGCGGTCGCAAGGGTAAATCGGGCGACTGGTCAACCGACCAGAATGAACTGGAACGGCTGGAACGGGACGGGGTGGCGATTGCGCGCCTCATCCTCGAATGGCGGCAGGTGGCAAAGCTGAAATCCACCTATACCGATGCTTTGCAGGCGCAAATCAACCCCACAACGGGGCGCGTCCACACCAGCTATAGTCTGGTGGGCGCACAGACGGGGCGATTATCCTCCACCGATCCCAATTTGCAGAATATCCCCATCCGCAGCGAAACCGGGCGGCAGATCCGCGAAGCCTTTGTCGCCGCGCCGAGGCATAGTTTAATCGCGGCGGATTATAGCCAGATTGAACTGCGATTGGCCGCGCATATGGCCGATGTGCCCCAGTTGAAGGATGCTTTTGCCGATGGCGCGGACATCCACGCGCGCACGGCGGTGGAATTATTTGGGGAGGTGACGCGCGACAGCCGTGCCAAGGCAAAAACCGTCAATTTCGCGATATTATATGGCATTTCGCGCTATGGCCTTGCCCAAAGACTCGAAATTTCCAATGGGGAGGCGCAGGAAATCATCGGCCGATATTTCGAACGCTTTCCCGGCATTAGCGATTATATTCAGGCGACGCTTGAACATGCGCGCGAAGCGGGTTTCACCGAAACCCTGTTCGGGCGCAAAACATGGTTCCCGCGCATCAAATCATCCAACCAGACCGAACGGGCAGGCAGCGAACGCGCGGCGATTAACGCGCCGATACAGGGGACGAGTGCGGACATCATCAAACGCGCAATGAACCGGATGGATGCGGCGCTGGCCGCCGCTGGCTTGCAGAATGTGGCCATGCTGCTCCAAGTCCATGACGAACTGGTGTTTGAAGCGCCCGACCATTTGGTTGATGCGGCCATCCCCATCATCAAATCGGTGATGGAGGGGGCGGCAAGCCCCATCGTCAAATTGTCGGTGCCGCTGGTGGTTGATGTTGGCGTTGGCGCGACATGGGGCGCCGCGCATTAGAGCCTGTTTCGATTAGATTGAATCGACAAAGGCTCTAACTATCCTTGCCTCCCGTGATTTCCGAGTCGTGAAATGTTCCATTTCACTCGAAATCACTCATGGGTCGCGGGTGCTATTTGCGTTCGCGCGCTTGTCGATAGCTGCCGAGCAGCCGCACTTCATTGCAATGAAAATCCAGTTCGGCCAGCGCGCGGTCAATCGCCGCATCGCCCGGTGCGCCGACAATATCGGCGTAAAATTTGGTTGCGGCAAAATGGCTGCCGCGCTGATAGCTTTCCAGCTTGGTCATATTGACGCCATTGGTCGCAAAGCCGCCCAGCGCCTTGTAAAGCGCGGCGGGGATGTTTTTGACCTCAAAAACAAAAGTGGTCATCAGCGTGCCGGTCAGTTCCTCTGCCGATAACGCCTTGGGGGCAAGGACGACAAAGCGCGTCATATTATCTTCGCTATCCTCCACCCCCGTTGCATGGAGCGTGAGTCCATAAAGCGCGGCGGCGTGGACGGGGGCGAGCGCGGCCAGCCCCACTTCATCACTGTCGGCGACAAAGGCGGCGGCCCCCGCCGTGTCGGCATAGGCATGGGGGGAAAGCCCCGCAGCCCGCAACCATTTGCGGCATTGGCCCAGCGCCTGCGGGTGGCTGATAACCCGTTGCGGCGGCCCCAGATCGCGGCTCATAAAGCCATAACGAATGGGCAGAAAATGTTCGCCGACGATCGATAAGCCCGATTCGGGTAACAGGAAATGGATGTCCGCGACCCGGCCATGCAGCGAATTTTCAATGGGAATCATCGCGCTGGCGGCGTGGCCTGCGTGGACGGCATCCAACGCATCTTCAAAGGAAAAACAGGGCAGTGGCAACGCGGTCGCGTCATATCGTTTGACCGCCAATTCGCTGTTGGCGCCGGGCGCACCCTGAAAAGCCATGGCGCGGTGCGGCTCTGCCGTTGCGGCAGTCGCCATTTTTTCGACCGCAATCTGCGCAGATGGGGAATAGCTGGACATGTTGGCGGCGCGGGTAAAGCAGCGACACGACGCTGGCAAGCCGCACGGTCGTGATGCGTCCATCGCTTGATGCTTGCGCGCGCGCGCCAGCGGCACTAATGGGCAGGCAATATGGGCGTTTACGCTGATGGATTGACGCAGAAAAAAGGGGCAGGTTTCGACCATGGATGACCGCAACAATATCGTGCTTGGCTGGGCTTTGGCCGCAGGCATCGTCGCGCTGGGCCTGTCGAGCGTGACGAACAAGATTTTCGGCGGTGACCATGTTGAAAAGGCGGGCTTTGCCGTTGCGAGCGCCGATGCGGGCGGTGGTGGCGCAGCCGCTGAAGAACCGATTGAGGCACGCCTCGCAGTAGCCGATATTGCGGCGGGCCAAGCGGTGTTCCAAAAATGCGCCGCATGCCACACGGCCAATGCCGGTGGAGCCAACGGCATTGGCCCCAATCTGCATGGCGTTGTCGGCACCGCAATTGCTGGGCGGCCGGATGGTTTTGCCTATAGCGATGCGCTCAAATCGCATGGTGGCACTTGGGATTGGACCAATTTGGACCATTGGTTCACCAGTCCGCGCCGTTTTGCCAATGGCACGAAGATGAGCTTTGCGGGCCTTTCCAACCCGCAAGATCGCGCCAATTTGATCGCTTGGCTAAATAGCCAGGGGTCGAACCTGCCGCTGCCCGCCGCCCCCGCACCCACAGCAGATGCGGCAGCCGCGCCGGCTGATGGCGCAGCGCCAGCCGCCCCGGCGGCGGATGCAGCCGCGGCGCCTGCAGCGCACTAAATATTTGGGGCTGGCTTAGCCAAAGAATATGCCTATCCTTTCCTCGGGGCAGGGGGGAGGATTATGGCCGCGCCGATTGATGATTTTGGCGGCGTGTCGCCGGTCAGCCGTGCGGCAAAATCCGCGCTGCTCACGCTCTATCGCCGCCATGGCTGGCGTGCCGAAGGGGTGGTGCCCAGCCCACGCCGCTTTGTCATCATCGCCGCGCCGCACACCAGCAACTGGGATTTCCTCTATTTTCTGGGGCTGACGCAGGCGCTCGGCATTGATGCCCATTTCATGGCCAAGAAACAATTATTCCGTTGGCCATTGGGCGGTTTTATGCGCGACATCGGCGGGATTATGGTCGACCGGGAAAAGGGCGGCAATTATGTTGCGGCAATGGCTCAAGAGTTCGCGCGCCGCGACGAATTCATGCTGACCATCGCGCCGGAGGGGACACGCGGTGCCGTGCGGCAATGGCGCACGGGATTTTACCAGATTGCGCTGGCGGCGCAGGTGCCGATGGTGATCGGCCTGATGGATTATGCGCGCAAAGTGGGCGGGCTTGGCCCCGCGATCATGCCGACAGGCGATTATGCCGCCGACATGGCACCAATTGTCGAATTTTATCGGTCGGTAACGCCGCGTCACCCGGCAAAGGCGATGGCAAATATAGTGGAGGAAAGCGCATGAGCGCAATTCTACTTCCCTTGGCGGGCAATCTCATTGTGCTGATGCTGGTGCTGATCGGTTTTTGGCTGGTCGCGGTGCGCCTCCACGATGTCAGCTTCATCGACGCGCTTTGGGCCTATGGCATGGGTGGATTGGCGCTATTTTCGGCGTGGCGCGTTGGCTGGAGTTTGGGACCACAGGCGAAATTGCTGCTTGCCCTGACGCTCCTCTGGTCGCTGCGCCTTGGCAGTCATTTATGGCTGCGCTGGCGCGAACTGGGGCCGGATCCGCGCTATACGCGCATTTTGGGCCGCGCGATGGAGGCAAAAAGGTGGAGCTTTGCGCTCGCCTCCCTCCTCATCGTATTTTTGCTGCAAGGCCCGCTCCTGTGGTTTGTCAGTCTGCCCGCGCAGGTCGGCATATTGGACGGGGCGGCAAACCCATTGCCCCTATCTCCATCGGCATGGGCGGGCGGGCTGCTGGCGATAATCGGCATCGGTTTTGAAAGCATCGGCGACTGGCAATTGCGCCGTTTTCGCGCTGACCCTGCCAGCAAGGGACAGGTGCTCGACCATGGGCTATGGCGTTATACCCGCCATCCCAATTATTTTGGCGATGCCTGTACATGGTGGGGGATCTGGCTGGTCGCTGCATCCACTGCGCCGCTCGGCCTCTATACCATATTCAGTCCGATTTTGCTGACGTGGATGTTGATGCGCTGGTCGGGTAAACCGATATTGGAGGGCGCGCTCACCAAATCGCGGCCCGGCTATGCCGACTATGTCGCGCGCACCAGCGGCTTTTTCCCATGGCCACCCAAGCCGCAATAAGGCTATTGTCAATCATATTGATTGAGATATATTCTCTACTCCCTTAGTTGAGATAAGGGGAGGGAGAATCTCATGTCAAAATCAAAATTGCGCGTCCGCGCGCTTGCGTCCAGCATGGTTGTCGCGGTGTTGCTTACCGCCTGTCAAAATGCCGAAAACTCTGTTCAGCCTGCCGCCGAAGCCAGCGATGCGGCGATGGATGCTGCTGCCGATGCTGCTGGGCCGGAGGGTGCGAGCGCCAGTGGTGCTGCCCCCGACGCTGCGGATGTTCGCATCGATCCGGCAATCGCCAGCGGTGTCGCCAGTGGTGTCGCCTTTACTTACAGCGCCCAATACCGCCTGCCCGATGCCTCGGTGGGGGAGGCGCAGAGCCGCCATGTCGCCGCCTGCGCCGCACTGGGCCGCGTGCATTGCCGAGTGGGCGACATCCGTTTTGACCAACGAGAGGGCGGCCAGATCAACGGTTCCCTGCAATTATTCATCGACCCCGCATTGGCGCGCGGGTTTCTGCGCGATGCCGAACGCATGGTCGCCGCGCTTGATGGGGAAACATTGGCGAGCAGCATCACGGGCGAAGATGTCGGCACCAGCATCGCCAACTCACAGGCCAATAGCGCGCGGCTGGGCGGGGATCTGACGCGGTTGGAGGAACGGCTGACCGCCCCCGGCCTTAGCGCGCGCGAACGGCAAAATTTGCAGCAACAGGTGGCACAGTTGCGCGGCCAATTGCGCGAGGGGGAGGGGGACCGCGCAGCGGGGGAGGCGCGGCTTGCCGCAACGCCAGTTGAACTCAGCTACACCGGTCAAACGGGTGTCGCGGGTATCAACCCCGACCGTCCCTTTGCCAGCGCCTTTGCCGCATCAGCGAACAGTTTTTCGGCATTTTTCGCGTGGCTGCTGACCCTGCTCGGCCTCATCGCGCCATGGGCGATGGTTCCGGCGCTGGGCGTCCTCATCTGGCGGGTGGCTCGGCGCAAAACGCCGGTGGTGCCCAGCGCATAAGCGGGCGAACAAGGGGCGGGGAAAGGGGGGAGGGATATTCCTCCCCCCCACTCCACCATATTTAACAGCCGTTACCGCCGCCCAATACGCCGCCCAACACCCCGCCGAGCCCGCCACGCCGACGTCGGCAATTTGGCTGCGCCGGCTGGTTGCTATTGCTGGCGCTTTCGCCCGCTGCATCGCCCGGGCCGCCGACCATCCAGCTGGTATTGGCGCGGTAGCGAACGCGCGCCGTCCAAATCGGTCGCCACGGGGTGCGGGCATTGGCCGGGCGCGGGGGATAAGCAAAATCAGCCTCCGGCCCATAGGCATAAAGATTGCCGAACATGGCATCGGGTGCGGCGGCGCGCACCTCCGCCGGGACGATGCAACTGTTGGTGGCTGGCGGCAATACGACCCGCTGACGCACCAGATTGGCGACGGTTGCGGGCGACATCCAATCCCATAATCCGCCGCCAAATTGTTGGCTGGCCGACGATGTCCACCAGACAATATCGCCGCCGCTGCCACGCCCGTTGGACCTGAAACCCATTGTCCAGGCGTAATATCCAGTCGCTTCGGCAATTGCATTCCAGCTAAGGTTCATCGATCCGTCGGCATTGGCGGCGCTGCGCGCGCTTAACGCGGGCATGAAATCCTGGCTGAGGGTAAAGGCGATGTCGGGCGAATAATTGCCCGTCACACGGTGCGCGCCGATGAGTGAACTTTGGCTCGAAACCTGGGCATTGGATCGGCCATTGGGCCAGTCGCCATAGGTGCGGCTGTTGGCAAAGCTGACCGAACGGTCGCGCGGAATGCTGGTCGAAAACAGGCCGGTCGGCACTTGTCCCGCGCTGATCCGCGCCAGATCAATCACCACAGGCTGTCCGGCGGGCGCATGCGCGCCGCAGCCCCAGAACAGCAAAATCCGCCCGCTGGGCCGTTCGCCCCTTTCCTGACCGGGGATGGTTTCCCGTTCGCTATCGGGTGCGCGGGTCGGGGTTATCAATGGCACCGATGCGCCGAGCCGCGCGCCCGTCGGCATGAAATGTTGCGCCGCCGGATTGGGCGGAGTTGCCTGCGGCGAACCGAGCCGCAGATAAAGCTCCTTGCGCGGTTCATTCGCCCGGCCAGAGAGCAACGCGCCGATGTTCACGCCGCCGCCGCCAAATGCGCCCAGCCCCATGCCGCTCGCCGTGCCGACGTCCATCTCATAATGAACGGGGGCGGCCGGTGTCGCTTGCGATGCGGCATCGCCCGCACCCAATACCAGTCCCATTGTCAATGCCAGCGCGCCCGCGCCTGTTGCCCAAATCAGCTTTTTCATACGCCACTCCCACCAAGTTGGTGGCAAGCTGTCGATTGCTGACAGGCGAGTCAATGCGCTAGATCATAAAGCGCATTATCAAACTGCGTCCGCTGTGCCCTTTGCTTTGGCGCCCGCTTTGGGTTTCGCTTTGGCGGGACTTTTGGGGGGAGCGGGGGTGATTTCAAACGCCAACGCCGCGCCTTCATCCCCTTCGCGCAACCGCACCTTGACCTCCCCGCCGTGGACTAGCTTGCCGAACAATAATTCCTCGGCCAGCGGCTGTTTGATTTTCTCTTGAATCAGGCGACCCATCGGCCGCGCGCCATACATTTTGTCATAGCCTTTTTCGATCAGCCAATCGCGCGCGCCATCATCCAACTGGATATGGACGTTGCGGTCAGCCAATTGCAGTTCAAGTTGCAGGATGAACTTATCGACCACCCGCGCCACGACTTCGGCGGGCAGATAGGCAAAGGGCACGATGGCATCGAGCCGGTTGCGAAATTCGGGCGTGAACAATTTCTTGACCGCGTCTTCCTGTGCATCTTCGCGGCTGATATTGCCAAAGCCAATACCCTCCCGCGCCATGTCCGCCGCACCCGCATTGGTCGTCATAATCAAAATGACGTTACGGAAATCGACGCTCTTGCCATGGTGATCGGTCAGACGACCATTGTCCATCACCTGCAGCAATATGTTGAAAAGGTCGGGGTGTGCCTTTTCAATTTCGTCGAGCAACAGCACGCAATGCGGGTTCTGGTCGATTGCATCGGTCAACTGCCCGCCCTGATCATAGACGACATAGCCCGGCGGCGCGCCAATCAGCCGGCTGACCGAGTGGCGTTCCATATATTCGGACATGTCGAACCGCTGCATGGGGATGCCGAGGATGGCCGCCAATTGCTTTGCAACTTCGGTTTTGCCGACCCCGGTTGGGCCGGAAAATAGATAATTGCCAATCGGCTTTTCGGGGTCACGCAGCCCCGCGCGCGACAATTTAATTGCACTCGACAATATCTCTATCGCCTGATTTTGTCCGAAAACCACGCGCTTCAGGTCATTTTCCAGCGTTTCCAAAACGCGCTTGTCATCGCTCGAGACGGTCTTGGGCGGTATGCGCGCCATGGTGGCGATCACCGCCTCAATCTCCCGCGTGGTAATTGTTTTGCGCCGTTTGGACGGGGGAACGAGCATCTGCATCGCGCCCACTTCGTCGATGACATCAATCGCCTTGTCCGGCAATTTACGGTCGTTGATATAGCGGGCCGACAATTCGACCGCCGCCTTGATCGCGTCGGGGGTATATTTGACCTGATGGTGCGCCTCAAAAGCGGAACGCAGTCCGGCCAGAATCTTGATCGCATCCTCCATCGTCGGTTCGGTCACGTCAATTTTCTGGAACCGGCGCAACAATGCGCGATCTTTTTCAAAATGGTTGCGAAATTCCTTGTAGGTCGTCGAACCAATGCAGCGGATCTGCCCGCCCGATAAGGCGGGTTTGAGCAGGTTGGACGCATCCATTGCGCCGCCCGACGTCGCGCCTGCGCCGATAACGGTGTGAATTTCATCGATAAATAAAATCGCGTGGGGGATGGCCTCTAGCTCTGAAACTACGGCTTTGAGCCGTTCTTCAAAATCGCCGCGATAGCGCGTTCCGGCGAGCAGCGCGCCCATGTCGAGCGAATAAATCACCGCATTTTGCAGCACTTCAGGCACTTCGCCCTCGTTAATTTTGCGCGCCAACCCTTCGGCGATCGCGGTTTTGCCAACGCCGGGGTCGCCGACATAGAGCGGGTTGTTTTTCGACCGGCGGCAAAGGATCTGGATCGTCCGGTCAACCTCTGCATTGCGGCCGATCAGCGGATCCACCCGGCCATCCGCCGCCTTTTGGTTCAAATTGACCGTATATTGGCTGAGCGCGGTTTCCTTTTTACTGCTTTTTTCGGCGCGTGTGTCGGACTTGGCCTCCTGTGCCTCGCTGTCGCTATTATCCTCAATTTTGGTTGTGCTGCTGCCCTTGCCCACCCCGTGGCTGAGGTAGGATACCGCATCGAGCCGCGTCATATCCTGCTGTTGCAGGAAGTAGACGGCAAAGCTTTCGCGTTCGGACAGCAAGGCAACAAGGACATTGGCCCCCGTCACCTCATCACGGTTGGATGATTGGACATGCAATATCGCGCGCTGGATAACGCGCTGGAAACCGCTGGTCGGCGTGGCTTCGCCGCCCTCGTTCGTTTTGAGTGTGTCGAGTTCGGTGTCGAGATAATGGGTCACCGCGACGCGCAAATCATGGAGGGCGACGCCGCAAGCCACCATCACTTCGCTGGCGTGCGGGTCATCCACCAATGCCAGCAGTAGATGCTCCAACGCGGCATATTCATGCTGGCGATCGCTGGCATTTTTGAGCGCGCTGTGCAGCGTTTTTTCGAGGCTTTCGGCAAAGGACGGCATCGCTCAGTCACTCCATGCGCCGGTGGGTGCGCCGGCCACAAACCCTGCTGCGTCCCCGGCGATGCCGGACCACAACCTTCGCAGACAACACCGCTGCGCTGTCGCCATTCCCCCGCCCTGTCCTTCAAATTGGCATTGCTGGCAGCAAAGACAAGATGAAAGCGTGCAAAGACGAGAATTTTCTAAGGCTTGAATAAGGCGTCAGCGCTTGCTTTATGGTTAACAGCGCTTTCACTTTTTGCGCGGGTACGCGCAATCTCCCCCTCCAGAACCGCGATCCGTTTGGCCAGTTCGTCGATCGATAGCGGGTCGAGGTCTTGTCGTTGCAGGGCCAGTAGCGGGTCGTCGGCGCGCCGGGGAAAAATATCCTCATCATCCATCGAAAAATCCCCTTTGGGCCAATTTTTGCGCACGTTCAGGGCGGAGTCAATGCGCCGTGATATTGCCCGACCGCGTTTTAGCGGTTAGGCAATTTGCCAGAAAAGGGGGGGGCGCACCATGTCATTGCCGCACGATATGCGCGTCATTGCTATCCGCGCGTTCGGGGGCGCTGAAAATCTGGTGGTGGAACGCCGTCCCTTGCCCGATTGCGGCGACAATGATGTGCTGATCCGCGTCGCCGCCGCTGGGGTCAACCGCCCCGATGTGTTACAGCGGATGGGCCACTACCCCCCGCCACCCGGCGCACCCGACTGGCCGGGGCTGGAGGTTGCGGGCGAAATTGTCGCCGCGGGAAAGGATGTGCCGCGCGAATATCTGGGGCAGAAAATCTGCGCCTTGGTCGCTGGCGGTGGCTATGGCGAATATGTTGCAGCGCCCATTGGCAGTTGCCTGCCCGTCCCCGCTGCATTGTCGATGGCAGAGGCTGCGGCGATGCCCGAAACGCTTTTCACCGTTTGGACCAATTTGTTCGAACGCGCTTATGCCTGTGCGGGTGATTTTGTCCTCGTCCATGGGGGGACAAGCGGGATTGGCACGATGGCGATCCAGCTATGCCGCCTGTTCGACATTCAATGCATCGTCACCTGTGGCAGCGCGCAAAAATGCGATGCTGCGCGTGCTTTGGGTGCAGCGCATGCGATTGATTATGGCGCCGAAGATTTTGTCGATGCGGTGCGCCGCATCACCGATGGCAAGGGGGTGGCCGCCGTGCTCGACATGGTGGGGGGCGATTATGTGCCGCGCAACCTTGCCTGTCTGGCGGACGAAGGGCGGCATGTTTCCATTGCCTTTCAGCGCGGCGCAAAGGCAGAGATCAACATCATGGACGTCATGCGCCGCCGTCTGACCCTTACCGGTTCGACGCTGCGCGCACGTTCGGACAGCTTCAAGGCGCTGGTGGCGGATGAATTGGCCCGGACCGTCTGGCCCTTTGTCGAGGAAGGACGGCTCAAACCCGCCATCGACAGTGTTTTCCCGTTGGAGGATGCCGCCGCCGCGCACGCACGCATGGAAAGCGGCGCACATGTCGGCAAGATTGTCCTCGAAATATAGGAAGGTTGCGGTCCCAATCCCCCACTTGCCCCGCGCCGCGCCGCGCGCTAGAGCGGCACGCGATATTCATGGCCGCTCCGGGGTAAGGGGCGGCCCCTTTTATTTATGGAGCATGTCATGGCCCAACCGCTCATGCCGCACGCGACCGCCGCTTGGCTGGTCGATAATAGCGCGCTCAGCTTTAACCAGATCGCCGATTTCTGCGGCCTGCATATATTGGAAGTGCAGGCGATTGCCGATGATACGGCAGGCACCAAGTTGACTGGGCGTGACCCGGTGCGCGCGCATGAAATCACCCTCGAGGAAATTGAACGCGGCGCGGCTGACCCCAGCTATAAATTGCAGATGCTGGGCGGGCATGAACATGTCCGCCGGACAAAGGGGCCGCGCTATACGCCTGTTTCCAAGCGGCAGGACAAGCCCGACGGCATCGCTTGGCTGATCCGCAACCACCCCGAATTGTCGATTGCGGCGATTGGCAAATTAATTGGCACCACCCGTTCGACCATCGAAGCGATTCAGGGCCGCGAACATTGGAACATCGCCAATATCGTGCCCAAGGACCCGGTGGCGCTGGGCCTTTGTTCGCAGCGCGAACTCGATGCGCTGGTCGCCAAAGCCGCGAAAAAGGCCGGACTGGCTGCGCCCGTTGATACGCGTTTTGATGGCGACCGCGCCGCGCTGATCGAAGAATTAAAGGCCGAACGCGAAGCCGCGCACCGTGCCGCTGACGAAGCCGCAGCAATAGAGGCGGCAGAAGCGGCTGCAGGAGTGGCGGCGGCGGCGGGGCATGACGAACCGGCATAACCCCCATCTGGCGGATGCGGCGCTCGCCGGGGCGAGCCAAAGCCCCGATGCGTCGCTGGCCGCCGATGATGGGCTGGTGGCAACCAGTGGGGCGGGCCTAACCTATCCTTGGGGGACAGATGCGCCCGCGCCGGGCGCGCTCATCGACATTGCGCCGGGCGTGCGTTGGGCGCGCATCCCGATGCCTGGCTCGCTCGATCATATCAACAGCTGGATCTTGGGTGATGATGCCCATGGCGTCACCATCGTCGATTGCGGGCTGATGGTCGATGTCTGTTCGGGCGCGTGGAAGGCGTTGTTCGCCGGTCCGCTCGAAACCGCGCAGGTCGAACGGATTTTATGCACCCATATGCACCCCGACCATATCGGGCTTGCCGGCTGGCTGGCGCGGCGGTTTGACGTGCCATTGGCGATGACGCGCGGCGAATGGTTGCAGGCGCGGCTGATGCTGGCCGATATGCGCGATGCCCCGCCCGATGAAGTTAGCGCGATGCAAAGGGCGGCGGGCTGGGATGCCGATGCCATCGACCATGCCCGCGCGCAGGGGTGGAGCCGCCTTAGCCAAGTTATTTTTCGCCTGCCCTATGGCTATCAACGGCTGGTTGACGGGCAGGTTTTGCGCATTTCGGGGCAGGATTGGCGGGTGGTTATCGGTTCGGGGCACAGCCCCGAACATGCCTGTCTGTGGAACGAAGCGGCGGGGATTTTGATTTCCGGCGATCAGATCTTGCCGCGCATATCCTCCAACGTGTCGTTGAACGCGGGCGAACCAGAAGGAAACCCGCTCGACGAATGGTTAAGTTCCATCGACAAGCTGTTATTATTGCCGGATAATTTGCTAGTCTGTCCGGCGCATGGCGAACCATTTTACGGTTTTCACGCGCGACTCCACGCGCTCAAGGACGAACATCTCGAACGACTCGATGTGCTGGCCGATGCGCTGGGCGATGCACAGCGCGCGGTCGATATTTTCCCGCTGTTGTTTCGCCGCCCGATTGGGGACCGGCAACGCGGCCTCGCCACCGGTGAAGCCTTGGCGCACCTGCGCTGGCTGGAGGTTGCAGGGCGCATCCGCCGCGAAACGCGCGATGGTGTCTGGTGGTGGAGCCGCGTTTAGCGCTGCCCTAAATACTCAGCATTAACCCGGCGAGCGCCGCGCTCATCAAATTGGACAATGACCCGGCAATCAGCGCACGGATGCCCAGCCGCGCGATGAGCGGCCGCTGATTGGGGGCGAGACTACCCGCCACCGCCATCTGGATGGCGATGGAGGAGAAATTGGCAAAGCCGCAGAGCGAAAATATCGCCACCGCGACGCTGGCGGGGGACAAGCCTGCCTGCATTTTGGCAAGGTCGATAAAGGCGACAAATTCGTTCAAAACGATCTTGGTGCCGAATAATCCGCCGATTTTTGCTGCTTCGTCCCACGGCACGTTCAGCATGAAAAATACCGGCTGGAACACATGGCCGAGCAACCCTTGAAAGCTGAGGTCGCTGCGCCCGAACCAGCCGCCAATCCCGCCGAGTAAACCGTTGGCGAGCGCGACCAGCGCGACAAAGGCCAGCACCATCGCGCCAACCGCAACCGCTAGCTTGACGCCGGTTTGCGCGCCCTGTGCGGCGGCCATGATGACGTTGGCGGGCTTTTCCTCATCATGGCTGGCAATCGCCAGTTCAACCGGTTCGATGCCGACATCTTTGGGGTCGTCGGGCATCATGATCTTTGCCATTAAAATCCCGCCCGGCGCGGACATGAAACTGGCGGCAAGCAAATATGGCAGCAAATGTGCGCCAACCATCGATGCATAAGCACCGAGGATCGTTCCCGCGACGCCAGCCATGCCAACGGTCATCATGCAGAAAAGTTGGCTGGGCGTCAGTCCGGCGAGATAGGGTCGGATGACCAGCGGGCTTTCGCTCTGCCCGACAAAAATATTGGCCGCCGCGCCCAGAGATTCGATGCGGGTAATGCCGGTAATAAAACGGATGCCGCCGCCCACCCATTTGATGATGAACTGCATGATGCCGAGGAAATAGAGCACTGAAATGAGGGAGGCGAAAAATATAATGACCGGCAGCGCCGCAACCGCAAAGCTGTTTGCCCCCATCGTCGGCCCGGCGAGCGGCCCCAAAATAAAATCTGTCCCCGCCTTTGCATAGCCGAGCAGGTTGGAAACGCCCCGGCTCATCTCCCCAATCATCAACCGACCCCAGGGGGTATAGAGGACGAGGAAGGCAAGCCCCGCCTGAAGCGCAAAGGCCGCACCGACGACGCGCAGGCGGATCCATCTACGGTTGGACGACAGCGCAACGGCGATGGCAAGGATCAGCAAAATGCCCAAAAGGCCGATCAATAATTTCTGCGCCATCAACCGCCATCCTCCCCATCTTTATCGACGCGAGTGTTAGCAGCGCGGTTGGCGATGGCAAGATAGGTCGGCGCGCGGGGAGGATGCCATGGGTTGGCAGCAGTATTTCCCCCTCCCCGCCGCTAAACCGGCAAACGGATCAGATAGTCAAAGGCCGACAGCGCGGCCTTGGCGCCTTCACCCATGGCGATGACGATCTGCTTATAGGGGGTGGTGGTCGCATCGCCGCCCGCGAAAATGCCCGCCGCGCTTGTTGCGCCGCGTGCGTCAACCTCTATCTCCCCGCGCGGGGAAAGGGCGATCGCACCGTTCAGCCATTCGCTGTTGGGCATCAGGCCGATTTGCACAAATACGCCGTCGAGGGCGATCTGGTGCATCGCCCCATCGCTGCGCTGTTCATAGGCAAGGGCGGTGACACGGTTGCCGTCGCCCAACACCTCCTTGGTCAGCGCGCCCAAAATGACGGTGACATTGGGCAGGCTGTGCAATTTATTCTGCAAAACCTGGTCGGCGCGCAGCGATTCTTCAAATTCAATCAGCGTCACATGCGCGGTTAGTCCGGCCAAATCGATTGCCGCTTCGACGCCCGAATTGCCGCCGCCCACCACCGCGACGCGCTTGCCCCTGAACAGCGGGCCGTCACAGTGCGGGCAATAGGCAACGCCCTTGTTGCGATAGGCCTCTTCGCCCGGCACCCCCATTTGCCGCCAGCGCGCGCCGGTCGCCAAAATGATGGTCTTGGCCGACAATGTCGCACCGCTCGCCAGCCGCAGTTGGTGCAGCGTGCCCGGGGTTGCCGCAGGCGTCAGTTCGGCAGCGCTTTGTCCGGCCATGATATCGACCGCATAATCGCGGACATGGCTTTCCATCTGGGCGACAAGGCGCGGCCCCTCTGTATGGCTGGTGGCGATAAAATTTTCGATGCCCAGCGTGTCGAGCACCTGTCCGCCAAAGCGTTCGGTGACGATGCCGGTCGCCACCCCCTTGCGCGCCGCATAGATGGCCGCAGCCGCCCCCGCTGGCCCGCCGCCGACGATCAGCACGTCAAATGGCGGCTTTTGCGCCAATTGTTCGGCCTGTCGTGCGGCATGGCCGGTGTCGAGCTTGGCGATAATTTCTTCGACCCCCATGCGCCCCTGACCAAATGGCGCGCCGTTCAGCCATATCGCGGGCACCGACATGATTTCCTTGGCCGCAACCTCATCCGCAAACAGCGCGCCGTCGATGGCGGTGTGGCGGATGCGCGGGTTGAGGACGCTCATCAGGTTCAGCGCCTGCACAACATCGGGGCAGCTTTGGCAGGAAAGCGCGAAAAATGTTTCGAAATGATAATCGCCATCGACCGCCAAAACGGCATCGCGCAGCGCATCGTCAATCTTGGGCGGGTGGCCGCCGACCTGCAACAGCGCGAGGACGAGCGAGGTGAATTCATGCCCCAGCGGAATGCCAGCAAAGCGCAAAACGATGCTGCGCGGCGCATGTTTGGGGCGGATGACAAAGCTGGGGCGGCGCGTGTCAGCATCGGTCGCTCCATCGGCAACAATCGTCACCTTGTCCGATAAGGCGGCGATTTCGCCCAACAGTTCGGCCAACTCGCCCGATTTGGCGCTGTCATCATATGCGGGCACCAGTTCGATGTCGTGGCGCAGCATCGCCAGATATTGGCCAAGCTGGGTTTGCATTTGCGCGTCGAGCATCGAACCTATCCTCATCTAAAAAGGGCGAAAACCAGCCTTGCGCGAAAAATGCGCCACAAACAGCTTGGGAAAAAATTGGGTCGGGGGCGCGATTGGGGGGAGGGTGCGCCCCCGACCGGCGCCGGCTAATAAAAGCCAGCGCAAGGGGGATTTTATAATTTACCGACGAGGTCGAGGCTGGGGGCCAGCGTCGCTGCGCCTTCTTCCCACTTGGCGGGGCAAACTTCGCCGGGGTGTTCGCGGACATATTTGGCGGCCTTCACCTTGCGCAGCAGTTCGCTGGCATTGCGGCCAACCCCTTCGCTGGTGATTTCGACAAACTGGATAACGCCGTCGGGATCGACCACAAAGGTGCCACGATCAGCAAGGCCGACCCCTTCGCGCATCACACCGAAATTATTGGTCACCTGCCCGGCGGGGTCGCCCAGCATCGGGAAAGTGATTTTTCCGATGGCGGGCGAGCTGCTGTGCCAAGCCTTGTGGCTGAAATGGGTGTCGGTCGAAACGGCATAGATTTCCGCGCCCAACGCCTGAAAATCGGCATAAAGATTGGCCATATCCTCAAGCTCGGTCGGGCAGACAAAGGTGAAGTCGGCGGGATAGAAAAAGAAAATGCCCCATTTGCCCGCGACATCGGCTTCGCTGACGGTGCGAAATGCGCCGTTGTGGAATGCCTGCACGCTGAACGGTTGCAACTGACTGCCGATAATCGCCATCGAAATTCTCCTTACCCCTATGAGCCTGTGTTTGATCCGCCAAAGGCTTTCCCTCGGGCGCTGCATTGGCACTAGGCGGCGTGCCTATCGGGGGCAAGTCGATTATATTTGCATCTATAATCGATTTTTTCGATTAAGCGGTGGGTGATATTGCGCGCATGGGCCACAACATCATGCCGGTTCCGCATCCCGCCGCACCCCAGCCCGCGCACCGCCGCCCAATGTCGTGGCGTTATGGTCTGTTCCTCCTCCTCTGCCTGACCAGCCTTGGTTTTTGCGCCATCGCGCCATGGCCATTGGCGGTGATGGCGGGGTTTGATGTCGCGGCGCTCGGCTATGGGCTGACGCTGCCCACTCTCTTTCGACTCGATGCGCGCGGCATCCGCCATCAGGCGGCGCGGGTCGATGCTGATCATTTGCTGATCCCCATCCTCACCGCCATAGTCAGCGGCACCATATTGACCGCAGTCGCCAGTATTTTGACCCAACGCAGCCAGCCCGATGGCTGGATTTTGGCGTTGATTTTGGCGACCTTGCTCATCGCTTGGCTATTCTCCAACCTCGCCTATACGCTGCATTATGCGCATATTTTTTACGGCGGAGATGCGAACGGCACAGACCGTGGCGGGCTGATATTTCCGGGCACTGGTCATCCCGACTATGGGGATTTTGCCTATTTCGCCTTCACGCTGGGCATGACCTTTCAGACATCGGACGTCACCATCAGCAACGGGCCGATGCGACGGCTGGTTTTGGTGCAGTCGATGGCGGCATTTTTGTTCAATCTTGGCATTTTAGCATTTGCGATCAATATTTTGGCTGGATGAGGTTGGGTGGCGACCAGCCGTTCTCCATGCGCGATGGGCCGAGCGGATTGTCTTGAGCCGATCATTGCCCGCCGGGGCGCAAAGGACTAAGTCACGGAAAATAAGAATAATATCAGGGATTGCCGGCCAAAAAAGGGCGCAACAAGAAAAAAGGAGCTCCCTTTGTTGGACGATTTTCCGGCGCTTTCCGCGCCGCGCGACCCTGTGCCTGCCGTGCCGGTGCCAGATGACGACGACGGATGGCAGAATATTTTCCTTTGGTGGCCGAGCCGACAATGGTGTGACACGCGGCGCGGCATTCGCCGTCAATGGTTGCTGCCCGGCCGTAACTGGCGACGTTTTAGCGAACGGCGGCAATATTTTATCTATCGTCGCTAAAGTGATTTCACGGCCCGGAAATCAGGGCAGACAATAAAGTCGAGACACGAGCGAAGTCGGGATACGTGCATATAGGAGCCTCACCCCCATGGCTCGACAAAGCGGCGCTTTGGCGGCAAATGTTGCGCCAATGGTCGCCCGATTCTTTTCCGACAACGCTGCCCCCGTCCATCCACAGGTGATGGCCGCGCTGGGTCATGCCAATCAATCCGACACGGCTTATGATGGCGATGGGTGGAGCCAGCGGCTCGATGGCGCGCTCAGCGACCTGTTTGAAACGCGCGTTACGGCGCTGTGGACGGCGACCGGCACGTCAGCGAACGGCATCGCGCTCGCTGCGCTCTGCCGGGGCTGGCAGTCGGTGCTATGCCACCGCGAAGCACATATAGAGGTGGATGAATGCGGCGCGCCTGCGCTGTTCACCGGCGGCGGCAAGCTCGACCTGCTCGACGGGACGGGGGCAAAATTTGATGGCGCGGCGGTCGAAGCACGGTTGGCACAGATCCGCAAGGATGTGCACCAAGTACAGCCCGCCGCCATTTCGATTACCAATGCCAGCGAATATGGGCTGGCATGGCGCGCCGGTGAAGTCGCCGCGATGGGCGAAGTTGCACGCCGGCATGGCCTGTCGCTCCATATGGATGGCGCGCGCTTTGCCAATGCCATCGCCTTTACCGGCGATAGTCCGGCCGATGCGACATGGCGTGCCGGGGTAGATGCCTTGTCGTTCGGCTTTGTCAAAAATGGCGGCATGAACGGCGAATGCCTGATTTTCTTTGGCGATTGCCCGCCCGGCGCGCGCGAACTGCGCAAACGTAGCGGCCATCTGCAATCCAAGGGGCGGTTTCTGGCAGCGCAGATTTTGGCACTGCTCGATGGGGATTTGTGGCTGGCCAATGCGCGCGCGGCCAATGCCGCCGCGATGTTGATTGGCGCTGCGGCGGGCAGTCGTTTGCTCTATCCCGTTGAAGCCAATGAAATTTTTCTGCGCCTCAGCGCGGATGAAGCCGCGCACTTACGCGGCGCGGGCTTTGATTTTTACGATTGGGGGACAGGTGCGGCACGGCTCGTGACCGCATGGCACCATGTGCCGGATGATGTCGCACCGCTCGCCGCCGCGATCCGCGCG
>CAUJJQ010000098.1 GCA_963205285.1 Pseudomonadota bacterium
GGAAATTGCGCCCCTCCACCACGCCTTGATGGGGGTCATCGCCATAAAGAACGCCGTTGACCGCAGTCATAAAGCCATCGCGGTTGGTGCGCGGGCTGGCGACATGAAATGTTTGCGCCACCGTCAGCGCCCGACGCACGCGGCTGGCCGGGTCAGGGTGGGTGCTCGCCCATTCGGGGATCGCGCGCGCACTTTGGCCCGAAGCCTGCACGTCAAGCGCATTTTGCGCGGCTAGGCTGGCCAGCACGGTCGAAAGTGCCGCCGGGTCATAGCCTGCACCCGCCAGATAACGGATACCCAGATCATCCGCCTCCGTTTCCTGGCTGCGCGAAAAGCTGAGCGTTGCCATTTGCGCGGCCTGCATCGCATTATTCTGCAAAAAGCCACCCAGCCCCCCCAGCAACCCGCCATTATCACCGATCGCCCCACCGAGGACCGTCGCCAGCACGCCCAAAATCGCATTCCGGCGCGAACGGCTTTCGCGTTGTCGCGCGTGACGCGCGGCGGTGTGGCCGACCTCATGCCCCAGGACACCGGCCAGCTCCGCCTCATTATTCATCAGCGCCAGCAATTGACGAGTGGTGTAAATATAGCCGCCGGGCAGCGCGAAGGCGTTATTGACCGGGGAATTGAGCAAGGTGACGGTAAAATCGGCGCGAGCGCTCGACAGGCCGCTCTGCACCGCGATATTTTGCCCGACATTGCGCACATAGGCTGCCTGCGCTCCGGTATAGGCATCGCCAAATTCGCGCATTATCTGCTGATGCGCCTCTGCCCCCTGTTGTCGCTCCGCATTCGAAAAGGGCTGCACAGTACGTGGTTGCGCGGGTTGCGCCGGGCGGCGTGCGCGCGCGTCGCCAGCCGTCGGCAGGGCCAACGCCATCACCAGCGGCAGGGTGAGTATCGAACGAATATGTGGCATCGAGCGCCTCCCTCTATTGTTGTGACGAAGGATAAGCGGACGCGCGCCATGCGTCAAAGTCACGGTGCAAAAATGATGGGGCAGCGTGAATTTTGGGGTTAGAGCCGCCCAATGGCGTTTATATCCGCCCGATGGCGAGGAATTTTTCTTCGCGCGCGTGACGCAAAGCATCCCCACGCACATCGCCCAATCCATCCAATGCATTGACCAGCGCAGCTTTGAGCGATGCCATCGCCGCCACCGGGTCACGATGCGCACCGCCCAGCGGTTCGGTAACGATGGTGTCGATAACGCCGAGCGCCGCCAAATCCTGCGCAGTCACCCGCATCGCGGCAGCGGCATCGGCTGCCTTTTCCCCCGTCCGCCACAGGATGGAGGCGCAACCTTCGGGTGAAATCACCGCATAAACGGCATGTTCGAACATCAACACCTTGTCGGCGGCGGCGAGCGCGATTGCCCCGCCTGATCCGCCTTCGCCGACTACCGCTGCCACCATCGGCACGCCGAGCGCCAGACATTGTTCGGTCGAACGTGCGATGGCCTCGGCCTGCCCGCGCTCTTCCGCCTCCACCCCCGGAAACGCGCCCGATGTATCGACCAAGGTCACCACCGGCAGGTCAAATCGTTCAGCAAGCTGCATCAGGCGGATCGCCTTTCGATACCCCTCTGGCTTACCCATGCCAAAATTGTGGCGCAGGCGGCTTTGCGTATCATGCCCCTTTTCGTGGCCGATAACGACTACGCGCCGCCCATCGAGCCGCGCCAGTCCGCCCAAAATCGCCTGATCATCGCCAAAAGCGCGATCACCGGCAAGCGGCATATAATCTTCGAAAATGCCCGCGATCAGCGCATTGAAATGCGGACGGTCGGGGTGGCGCGCGACCATGGTTTTCTGCCACGGGGTCAATTTGGCGTATATGTCGCGCAATTGCGCGATTGCCTTTCCCTCCAACTTATCGACTTCGGCAGCGACGTCGATATCCTGTTCGTCCGCGCTTTTGCGCAGACCATCAATTTGTTCGCGCAGCGCGGCGATCGGCCGTTCAAATTCGAGATAATGCATCATAATTGCCCCGTGGCCTAAGCGCGCCGCGCCCGCCCGTCAATGTTGCGCGTCATCCGCTGCGCTTTGCCAATTTGCTCAGCGGATGGCGCTGGTTGACCAGATCGACGAGGCGGCGACTGTCGACATGCGTATATATTTCGGTGGTGGCGATGTCCGCATGGCCGAGCAGACTTTGCAGGCTGCGCAAATCTGTGCCTCCTTCAAGCAAATGGGTGGCAAAGGCGTGGCGCAGCACATGCGGGCTTACGCTCGCGGGGTCTAGGCCCGCCGCAGCCGCCGCCGCCCGCAACATCTGAAACAAGCGCACCCGCGACAATGCCCCCTGCCCCGCTGGAAAGAGAAATGCCGCATTTACAGGGACATGTGCTGCCCACGCGCGGACCGCCGCGCGCGCGCGGTTGGAAACCGGCACCATGCGCTCCTTGCCCCCCTTGCCGCGCACGATCAACCATGCGCGCTGCGCGCTCCATGCCCGGCGCGGCAGATTGACCAGTTCGCCGGCACGCAGCCCCGAGCCATAGAGCAATTCCACCAGCGCCAGGAGCCGCACATCATCATGCACGCCCGCCGCCGCCCTTTCCTCCAGATAGGCAAACAGGACGGCAATATCAGCATGGGAGAGGAGGCGCGGTAGCGGCCTTTGGCGCACCGGCCGGGCGAGCGTCATCGCCGGGTTGTCGGCACGCAGCCGCTCCTCCTCCAAAAAGGCAAAGAAACCCGCGATTGCTGCCATTTTGCGCGCTTGGGTGGATGCGGCCAGCCCCGACATCGCGGCCAATGCTTGGCGCAAATCATCCGCCGTCACTTCGTCCAAAGTCATGGGAAAAATACTGTCGGCGAGTTGCGATAAATCGCGCGTGTAGGCGCTGATGGTCAGCGGACTTGACCCCCGATCAGCGGCGAGCATTTCGGCAAAGCGCCCGATCAGAGCCAAATCAGCATCGCAGGTGCGAAGGGGTGTTTTGGGCCGACCGCGCGCCATCGCCCCGACCGCTAAACGCGGGTCAATGCCTCAGCCGCGATCATCCGGGCTTC
>CAUJJQ010000099.1 GCA_963205285.1 Pseudomonadota bacterium
GATGCGCTACCAGGCTGCGCTACTCCCCGACCTTTTCATTCGACGCCGCTGACGTTGGTGGGCCCGGCAGGACTCGAACCCGCGACCTAGCCGTTATGAGCGGCCAGCTCTAACCAACTGAGCTACAGGCCCACGCCATCGCCAAACTTGCGTCCGCGCGCCGATAGACGAAGAGCGGACGCGCTGGCAATCATTATGTCGGCTGGCGCGCCTTTTGATATATTTCACCCAAGTGGCTGGAACACACACCATGTTTGGCCATGTGGTTGAAGACGATGTCGAACCAGCGATAAAATTGCTTCAAATCTTCAGCATCGCGGACATAGGGACTGCCGCCAATTGCCAGCGACGGTGAATGAAAGGACAGCACGAGCACAGGCAGTTTTTCCGCCAGCGCCTGGTCAATCGCAGCGCAGGCCAGCCGTGCCGGTGTCCCCTCTGGCGTTAAGGGTATCCGGCTCAACATGCCCGAGCGCGCGGCGAGCGCCATGGCCAGTGGGCGCTTGCCAAGTGCTGGGTAAAGCTCTGCGCCCCAACGCTTTGCCCCCCAACCCAGATAGCAAGTCGTCAGCGGTACCTCGATCAATTGCTGCTCGGCATCGGTCCACCACGGGGCGCAACCTTCGTGGCTGAAATCAGGCCCGCCTTGATCGCGATAGTCGAACAATGGCCGGATCGATGAATCGACGACATAACCCGCATCGCGCAGAATCTTGTAGCTGTTGGGACCAATACCATATCGGCCGGCGCGGTAGATTTTGGGCGTGATGCCAAGGTTTTCGGCAATCGCATTGGTCGTGACGGCAAGCTTTTCCGCTTCGATATGTGCGGGCAGATTGCCCGCATAGCTGTTCGCCGGATTGATCGCTTCGGCATAGGGCGGCGTCACCCAGGGGTGGAGGTGGGTGCCAGCCTCTGCATGGCCATCAGCAAAGGCGCTGCCCAAGGCGTCGCGGCATCCGATGTTGGTCGCAACCGGAAAATCCATGAAATAGGTGGGAACGACATGTGCTGCGGCAAAAAACGCCTGCCCCTCAGCCAAAGCGGGAACGGCCCGACAATGATGATCGACACGCGAAAAGGGGCCGCTCCAGTCGAAACTTTCCTCTGTATCGACCGTCAGGCAAAATCGCGGACCAAAATCCACATCAAATGTCGCTGGTTCGCGCATCACATCCTTCGAATCAGCATGGCAACGCGCAGCTAATTTTGCTGTGCGCCGACTCGTTCTTCCGCCACCTCTAACAGGGGAAGGGTTAAGATGCATTGCACACCCACCCGCTCAAAATGCCCCCCCGCCAATATTGCAAGCTTAGACAGGATGCGATGGGTCAATTCCCCAGACAATGGATATCCATCAGGGGGGGGCGCATCTTGACCCAATTCGCCGGCTAAAGGATGCATGGTGAGCTTTGCCGCGCCGTCCAATGTTGCCACATCAACCGACAACCCAGACGCATCCCGCTTCGAAGCATCTGACACCGTCAACGTCGCACGGATCATGCGCGATAACAGCATATCGAGAGTTGCCTCGGCAACTGCAAGCTGCAGATTGGCGCGGCTATGTGTCAATTGCACCGGCAAGTCTGCGGGTAATCGCCGCGCGGCTTCGGCGCGGATCGCCGCATGCAAGGCATCGTCAGCAAGGGTTGCGCCGGCTTCGAGTTGCACACGCCCCATATCGAGCCGGGCAGCTAAGTCGACATCTTCGAGTGCGGCTGTGAGCAGCGCCGCATCCTGCATGATCCGTGCGGAGATATCCCGGTATGATGCATCAACCGCGCCGAAAAATTGACCGTGGATCAATTGAGCAAAGCCGCTGATGGCATTGAGCGGGGAGCGCAGTTCATGCACCAATTGACGCATCGAATCGGCAACCGCCGCACCCGTTGCAGCAGGCGTCGCGGCGCTTTGTGGCGTCAATAGCCGGATTTCACCGTGATAGCCTGCAAATTTTCCGGTCGCCGATTCAAAAATCGGGTCGGCATCCAATTGCCAGATCCCCTGCCCATCCGTCACCGATGGCAGCGCCAATCGCCCCATACGAATGGGCGTGCGCTTGCAAAAGGCCCGCGCCACCCCGGCATCACATCCGAAATCGCCAATATCAGCCGGTTCGTTCAGCGATATGCCGACAAATTGCGCGCGGTATCCGCCTTCGACGTGGCGCACCAAGCCATCGGCATCAATGCGTATCTGGACCGAGGGTGCTGCATCGTGTGCCGTGCCCTCCCCCTCTGTCCGGCGCGCGCGATAATCATCAATCCGTCGAACCAATGCGGCGATGTCGGATGGCACACCTGACTCCGGCGCGGGCTTGGGAAGCGCAAAATCTTGGACGCCAAAACTTGCCAACCCGCGCGCAAGTGCTGGCGACAGGTCAGGGCGCTGACGCAATAACGACCGGCCAAGCGGCCCGCATTCGGGCAGCAATACCAACCAGTCGGCATCATCCATCTGCGCGCTGGTTATTGCCGCCCGGACAATTGGCGTCGGCCCCTTGCAAAATAGCGCCACCAGCGGCGGATAGCCGAGCCGTCCACCGAGCGATTCGATGGCGGTGATTTGTGCTGCTGCATCCACCTCCGGCTGGAGGCGCGCCAATATGGTTAGGCAACGGGCAGCCAGCGCGTCGGGCATGTCGCGCCCCGTCTGCGCCAACATATCGACCAATTGCCGCCACAGAGCGAAACGTCCGGACGCAATATCCGGATTTATCGATAAAATTGTGTCGAGACGGTCATCAAAACGCACGTGGCGCCTTCCCCTTGGATTCGGCCAAGCGATATAATGAACGGCGCGTTTGCGATAGATGCTAGGATAAAGGCGTCGCATAGTGGGACAATTGCAATTCGCAGAAATATTATTATGACTGAAGCATCAATTCTAATCGGATGTTTCGAATGGCGGCAGGAAAATACGACCAAATCGATGTCCGCATTTTGCGCGAGCTTCAAGATGACGGGCGGATGACCAATGTCGACTTGGCGGGGCGTGTCGGGCTGACCGCGCCGCCCTGTTTGCGACGGGTGCGCGCGCTGGAGGAGGATGG
>CAUJJQ010000100.1 GCA_963205285.1 Pseudomonadota bacterium
TCTGATCATCGGGCAAGTCCCCCAGCGCAGCATCGAGCGCGCGCAGCGCCGCAACTTCGCCCCCCACAGGGGCGCGGCGTTGCAGCGTCGGGGCAACATAATCGCGGTTATAGGCGAGCGCATGGTCAATCAGCGCACTAAGCTCAGGGCTGGCCGCTGCATCCGCCCCGACATGCTTGCCCAGGTAGGCGGCAACCTGCGCCGCGTTCGCCCGCGCGCCCAAGACGCCCACCAGATTGAGCAGCAGCCCGAAACTGACCGGCGGGCCGGATGCTGGCACATCGCCGCCATGGATATGGTGCGCGGGGTTCCCCAATTTCTTGTCAGCTTCCTGCGCGGCATAAGCGGCGCGGAATTGTTCATATTCATCGACCGCGCGCGCGATAACGCCAATGTGCAGCGATTTCGCCGATTTGGGTTCACGATAAAGGAAAAGCGCCAGACTTTCCTTCGTACCATAGGTCAGCCATTGGTCGATGGAGAGGCCATTGCCCTTGGATTTGGAGATTTTTTCGCCCTTTTCGTCGAGGAAAAGTTCGTAAATCATCCCCTCCGGCGGGCGGGCACCAAGGATGCGGGCAATTTTGCCGCCCAGCGCGACGCTGTCGGTCAAATCCTTGCCGCACATTTCATAATCGACGCCCATCGCCGCCCAGCGCATCCCCCAATCGGGCTTCCATTGTAATTTCGCCGCGCCGCCCAAAATCGACATTTCAACAGGGCGATTGCCGTCGCTGTCATCGTTAAAGGCGATAAATCCGGCGTCGGCATCGATAACGCGCACCGGCACCTGCAGGACAATGCCGCTGGTCGGTGAAATCGGCAGCACCGGCGAATAACTCGCCGCGCGTTCGGCGCGCAGCGTCGGCAGCATCACCGCCATCACCTTATCATAATTGCGCAGCACCGCACGCAGCGCATCATCAAAGGCGCCCGATGTGTACCGCTCGGTCGAACTCATAAAGCGATAATCAAAGCCATAGCTGTCGAGGAAGTTGCACAGCATCGCATTATTATGCGCGGCAAAACTGTCATATTTGCCAAATGGGTCGGGGATGCGCGTCAGCGGATGGCCGATATATTCGCTGAGCATTTCGCGATTGGGCACATTGTCGGGCACTTTGCGCAGCCCGTCCATATCATCGCTAAAGGCGATTAATTCGATCTTGGCACCGGGCACCAGCAATGCATAGGCGTGGGCCACCATCGTGGTGCGCAGCACCTCTTGAAAAGTGCCGATGTGCGGCAGGCCCGACGGCCCATAGCCGGTTTCGAACAACACCGGGCCCAGATGTTCGGGCTTGCCGTCCGGCCAACGTTTGATGATTTTGCGCGCTTCTTCAAACGGCCAGGCTTTGGATGTGGGGGCAGCGGCGGCAAGGTCGGTCAGATCAGGCATGATGCGCGCCATGTGGCGCTTTCAACCCGCCGCCGCAAGCCCCCGTCGCGAAACCCCTTGTCAGGCGTTAGCAGTCGCGGGGGCCGCTGTGGTCAGATTGGCATCGGCAAAGTCGCTGTCATAGCGGCCGATCAGCGCGCGATCATCATCCTTCCACGGGTGAAAACCGGGCAGGAAATAGGCAATCCACGCCGGAATCAATCGGCGCAAAACCCCCGGCTTGCCGAGCAGAAACCACCAGATACGCGCCGAAACCCGCCAGCCGGTCAGGCCATCTTGCGCCAGCAAAACCTTCATCCCCGCAACGCGGCGCGGCCAGAAACGCAGGGTGATGACCAGCATCATCAGCGATTTTGCTTTCCACCGCCGCCAACGCGACCAGTTCTTTGTCGCGTGGAGGAAGGTGTCATAGGCCACCCCCTTCTGTTCAATTTCCTCCATCGCATGCCAGCGCCACAGCGCAGTCCATTCAGGGTCTGCCCCTTCGAAATATTTGGGATCGGCCAAAAACATATGCGCCAGAATCGCGGTATAATGTTCTAGCGCGATGGTCGCCATCAGATTGACGATGGCGGGGCGGGTGCGGATAAGTTCCATCACTTCATCCACATCGGCTTCAAGCGCGCTGAGGTCGTACCCCATGGCCGCCACCTTGTTATTAAAGGCGACATGTTCGCGGGTGTGCATGATTTCCTGCATGGTAAAGGCGCGGATTTCCCCGGCCAATTTGGCGTCCACCCCGTCGCGGTGCGCCTTTACCGCTTCGATGAACATCGCCTCCCCCTTGGGGAAAGTGACCGACAGCGCGTTTAAAAAGGCAGTAGCGATTGGGTCACCTGCCATCCACCAACGGTCAAAATGCCGGTCTTCGCGCCCGAAACGCCGGTCGCGCGGGGTGATCGACAAATCAGCGGGCGTCGGAGTGGCGCGGGGTGCAAACGGCGATGCCGTAGCGGTAGGGGAGAGCGAAAGGCTGGACATCAACATCCTCCGGCCCCAAAGGGGCTATTGTCATACCGGGGCAGTTGGGGTATATTTACATCAATGTCAATAGCACGTCGCCGTCTTTCGCCCGCCGCCTCGCGCCAAATGGCGCTGGATGCCGCTCGCGACATTTTGATCGAATCGGGGCCGCAAGCGGTCACCCTCAAGGCGGTGGCGGGACGCATCGGGCGCACCCATGCCAATCTGCTCCACCATTTCGGCAGCGCCGCCGAATTGCAGCGCGAACTCGCCGCCTTTCTATGTCACACGGTGTGCGATGCGATTGGCGAACGGATGCGCGGCCATGCGCCCGGCGATCATCGGGTGCGCGAAATTGTCGATCTGGCGTTTGACAGCTTCAATCAGGGGGGCGCGGGCGCGCTGACCAGTTGGATGCTGATGACCGGCAACGAAGGGGCGATCGACCCTGTGGTCAATGCCATTCATATGCTGATCGACAGCCTGAACCCCGAAGCGCACAAACAAAGGTTACTCCACGAAGATACGCTGGCGTTGGTGCTGATGGCGCTGGGCGATGCGTTGATTGGCGACGCGCTCAGCGATGCGATGGCACTACAACGTGACACCGCGCGCGTGCTGGCGAGCGAATTTATCGAAGGACGTATTGCCGCGTTTGAGGCGGAACATGGCATCGTCGAGCATGTCCATTTTTGATTTGGCGTAGCGCCTCCCCACCCCCCTATTTCCCGATCAGATGGTGCCCGCGCACAGCGCGCGTCATGATGCGGGCCGCATCGCGCGCCACGCCAAATGCGGCAAAGGGAAACAGCGCAAGGTGCAGCGCCAGCACCACGCCATCGGCCGGGGTCTGCCGCACGGCAGCGACCAGCAGCGACAGCGGCAGCAGCACAGTGTAAAAATCCTGCCCGACAATGAAGTATCGCGGCACATTGTCAGCCACCACGGGCCGCATCTGGAAATAGATGATCCGCCCGATGATTAACGCCACCGCGATGCCGACGGCCACCCATGGTTCGACGTGACCTATCTGCCACAATAGCGCGACCAGGGCCGCGCATTCGACCGGAAAGGCGAAGTACGACGCAGCGCGCCGGGCCTTTTCCCGCCCCCATGCCAAGACTATCGACGCACTGCCGCTGGCGCGGTCATGCGTTTCGTCGGCAAGCTGGTGGCCGATAATGCCGCGCACACCCCACGCCATGGCCCAGACAGCGACACTCGCTGTCCACAGGATGGTAGGCAAACTGCCGGTTGCCGCGATGCTGACCGCGAACACCGCCATCAGCGCCGGGCATAAATGCGCGCCCGATGCGTCGGCCAAAACGCCCCACGAACCGCGCCCTTTCAGACGCAGCGGCGGCCAGGAGTAAGCGGCAAATGCGGCCCATGCCCCGGCCATGGCGAGTAGCGCGGGCGCGTTGTCACGCCATAACCATGCGGCGGCGATTGTCCCGCCCAGCGGCAGCGCGGCGATGGTGGCGATAGCGATCATGCGGCGCCCCGCCATGCGGTTGACCTTGCCTGCGCGCGCATCCTCCGCGCG
>CAUJJQ010000101.1 GCA_963205285.1 Pseudomonadota bacterium
TGCTCGAAAGCGGCGGGTGGGACACGCACAGTGCCCAGCAGGCGCGGCTCAATGCGCAATTGCGCGGGTTGGATGCGCTGATTGGCGCGCTCCACAGCGGATTGGGCGATGCGTGGCGCGACACTCTGGTCATCATCGCCACCGAATTTGGCCGAACCGTCGCGGTCAACGGGACCGGCGGCACCGACCATGGCACCGGCGCGCTCACCATGCTGCTCGGCGGCAATCTGGCGGGCGGGGGCAGCGTCGGTGGCGATTGGCCTGGGCTGGGCAATGGCGCGCTCTATCAGGGGCGGGATCTGATGCCGACAGCCGCGCTCGAATCGCTGGTCATCGATGCGCTGTCGCACCATTATGACATTGATTCACAACGACTTTCTGCGCGACTCTTTCCGACAGACTAAAGCGCCAATTCCACCCAAGTTGGCGCATGGTCGCTCGCCTTTTCGCGCGCCCGATGCTCGCGGTCCACCCCTGCATCGCGCAGCCGATCTGCCAGCGCGGGCGAAAGGAGCAAATGGTCGATACGAAAACCGGCGTCGCGTTGCCATGCGCCCGCCTGATAATCCCAATATGTCCAGATGCCGCCCGCCGGGTGGCGGCTGCGCAGCGCGTCCGTCCAGCCATCGCCCAAAATCCGGCGGTATGCGGCGCGCGATTGCGGCTGCATCAGCGCATCATCGGCCATCGCGGCGGGGCGAAATATATCATCATCATGGGGGATGACGTTGTAATCCCCCGCCAATATAGCGGGGACTTCTTCGGTCAAAATCTGTTGTGCGCGATGGCGCAAACGCTCCATCCAGCGCAATTTATAGTCGAATTTCGGCCCCGGTTGCGGATTGCCATTGGGCAGGTAAATGGCGGCAACGCGCAGGCCGAAAACATCCGCCTCCAAATAGCGGCTCTGTTCATCCTCCGCCTCACCCGCAAGGCCGCGCTGCACCTCCACCGGCTCAGCCCCTTTGGCGAGGATGGCGACCCCATTAAACCCCTTTTGCCCGTGCCAGAGCATGCCATAGCCCGCCGCTGCAATCTCTGCTGCGGCGACGTCCGCCTCCGCCGATTTCAATTCCTGCAAACAGACGATGTCGGGGGCGGTTTCGCCCAGCCATTCGACAAGGCGCGGCAAACGGGCGCGGATGCCGTTCACATTATAGCTGACGATGCGCATCCGGCGGGCCGACTAGACCGAAAAGCTCGACCCGCAACCGCAGCCAGAGGTGGCGATGGGGTTGCTGACCTTGAACGCCGAACCGCCCAGCGCCTCGACATAATCGACCTCTGCTCCGCGCAACAGGTCAAGGCTGATCGGATCAATCACCAGATCGGCCCCGTCGCGGTGGGTGATGACATCCTCATCGGTCGCGACCTCTGCCCCCTCTGCCAGCGCAAAGCGATAGGAAAAGCCCGAACAGCCCCCGCCATCAATGCTGATGCGCAGCGCGGCTGCCTTGCCGCTGCGGCTGGCGATCTCACAGATGCGCGCGGCGGCGCTGGGCGAGAGCGTGGGGGCATCGGGGATGTCGATATTCTGCTGCATGGCGGTAAAATAGGCCAGCGGGCGCGCTATAACAAGCGGGCGAAGGCCCGCTCGCGCGAAAGATTATTGGTCGCGCGGCCCGCCGAGCGCGACATTGCTGTGGCCCGATGCGTCAGCCATCACGCCATTTTCAGCGACAAAGGGGATGGGGTTGACCGGCGCACCGGCAATCCGCACTTCATAATGCAAATGGCTGCCGGTCGAGCGGCCGGTCGAACCCATATAGCCGATAATGTCGCCGCGATGGACGCTCTGCCCCGGGGCGACCGCAATCGCCGACATATGGCCGTAGCGCGTCTGGATGGCGTTGCCATGGTCAATCTCAACATAATTGCCATAGCCGCCGAGCCGTTGCGCGCGGCCGACCGTCCCGTCGGCGGTCGCGTAAATGGGGGTGCCAATCGGCCCTGGAATGTCGATGCCATTGTGGCGGGCGCGGCGACCGTTGAACGGGTCGTTGCGCGTGCCGAAATGCGACGTCAGGCTCATCGCGTCGACCGGACGGCGCGACGGGATGATGATCGGCTGTGCAGCCGGCCCGTCCATCTGCTGCCATGCGCTGAACAGGCTGCGGAAATTGGTATCGCCCTCGCCGCCAATCTGGCGCGACAGGCTGGGCGTTACGCGCACAACCGCTGCTGCTGCCGCATCCGCCGCATCCACAGCGGCGACCGCTTCGGCGCTGTCGAGCACGACGTCAGGCTGGTCGAGGTCAACGGGTGCCGCGCTATCGTTCGATGTTGCAAAAGCCGGTGCGGCCAAGGCCAAAGTCGTCGCAGCGAAAATCTGCGCAATGCGACCTGCCAAAGTCGAAGAAATGGACAAATTGCGACCCCAAAATCCCGTCGACTCCAGTCCCAAAAATGGGTTGCAACCGACAATGTGACCCCCGGCTCCTTTTGCCATTTCGGGCGTGGAACCTGCTGAACCTTGTGTGTGCAGTGTCGCATCGGGGGTGGCAAGCGGTGCATAATATAGTTGCGTTCAACCGGCAGCGGAACGCGTTGAAACGTTGAAAGGAGGCCAAATTGAACCGCAAACCCTTGCTTCACCCGCATTCTCTAGCGGTTTTTGCGCGCTCACGCACCGCTGGTCACCGCACAAACCGCCTCGGCATGCCCCTTTACCCGCACCTTGCGCCACACTTGTTCGACGCGCCCGTCCGCTCCGATGAGGAAAGTTGAACGCTCTATGCCCATATATTTTTTACCATAATTGGATTTTTCGACCCAAATCCCCATCGCCGCAATCAATTCGCCATCGCCATCCGACGCCAATTCAACCGAAAGGTCATATTTTTGCCGAAATTTGACGAGCTTTGCCGGGGGGTCTTTGCTGATGGCGATCACCGGCACGCCCAATGCGGTAAATTGTGGCATCAGCGCCGAAAAATCCTGCGCCTCGGTCGTACAGCCGGGCGTGTCTGCCTTGGGATAGAAATAGAGAATGTGGCGCTTTCCCGCCAAATCCGCGCTGGTCAGGCTGTGCCCGTCGGCCAGCGTCAATTGCCATGCTGGCACCTTATCCCCCACATCAGCCATCTACATCCTCCTTCAACCTTGTTGTTGCACTGCCTGCCACCAATTGCTGATGGTGGCGCGCGCGCCGTCAAATTGCTGCATCAAACCGTCCCAATCCCCCGCGCGGCAGGCCGTGGCAATCCGCGCGCGACTCTCTCCATCCTGGGGTACTTCGGCATCAGGCGCCATCAAGCGCATGGTAACCAGCAAGCGGGAGAGGAGCGCAAAGGCGTCGGCAGTATCGGCCGGTGCCAATCCAGCGGCGATCAGATCGCCGAGCGCCAGATCCAGCTCGGGACGCAGCGCAATGCCATGGCGCAATTGCTGGCTGTGGATGGCAAATTCGGCATCGACCAACCCGCCGGG
>CAUJJQ010000102.1 GCA_963205285.1 Pseudomonadota bacterium
ACCAAGATCTGCAAAATATTGTTGGTCGCCAGCGCATCGACCGCATTTTTGGGGAAAATGTGGAGGATGAATTCAAAGAAATGCAGTTCCTGCACTTCGCCCACCGCTTCACGGCTGGCATGGGTAACATCGACCCCGACGCCGGGGGTGAAGAAATTGACCATGACCAGACCAAGCGTGATCGAAATCAGGCTGGCGACGATGAACCAGGCGATGGCGCGTGTCCCGATCCGCCCCAATGCCCGACTGTCGCCCATATGCGCGATACCGACGATGATGGTGGAGAGGATGAGCGGCGCCACCAGCATTTTGATAAGGCTGAGGAAAATCTGGCTGAGCAGGTTGAAGCAGTCGATATAAAATTGCTTCAGATCGCCGCTGATTTCAAATGGCCAGACAGTGACATTACCCGGCGTGATGAAATGGTGCACCAGCCAGCCGGCAAAAACGCCCAGCAACCTCCCCAACATGATATAGGTCGTCAGCCGCCGATCCATCCACTTTCCCCCTTATAGCTTTGGTGCGAACCCTAAAACGCGCAGCTGCAATCGGCAATCTTTAACGCTGCAACCACATAACGCGCGTTTTCGTGCGCGCTTCATCCACATTGCGCGCGTTCCCATGCGCGCTTCATGTACACTGCGCGCGGTGCAACATCATATGGTCAGCCAGCACCAGCGCCAGCATCGCCTCCGCCACCGGCACCCCGCGAATACCAACGCACGGGTCATGCCGCCCCTTTGTCCGCACCTCGGTCGGCATGCCATCGGTCGTGATGCTGGGGACGGGGGTTAAAATGCTGCTCGTCGGCTTGAACGCCATGCGCACGCGCACCGGCTGGCCGGTTGAAATGCCCCCTGCGATCCCGCCCGCATGGTTGGCAAGGAAATCGGGCCGTCCGGCGGCACCGGGGCGCATCGCGTCAGCATTCCCCTCCCCCGACAGGCTGGCAACGCCAAACCCATCCCCGATTTCCACGCCCTTTACCGCGTTAATCCCCATCATCGCGCCTGCAAGGTCACCATCCAATTTGGCATAGATGGGCGCGCCCCAACCGGCGGGGACGCCATCTGCCACCACTTCGACAATCGCACCGATGGACGAACCGGCCTTGCGCACGCCGTCGACCAGTTCGGCCCATTGCTGTGCGATCAATGCGTCGGGGCAGAAAAACGGGTTACGGCCAATTTCGTCCGCGTCAAAACGCGCAGGGTCAATCGCCACATCGCCGATTTGCGCCACCCAGCCGAGAATGCGCACGTCGGGGATTATTTTGCGCGCAATGGCGCCTGCCGCCACGCGCATCGCGGTTTCACGCGCGCTCGACCGGCCACCGCCGCGCGGGTCGCGCCGCCCATATTTGGCGTCATAGGCATAATCGGCATGGCCGGGGCGATATGCTGCGGCAATGTCGCCATAATCCTTGGACCGCTGATCGACATTGTCGATGACAAGGCTGATCGGCGTGCCGGTCGTCACCCCGTCGTACACGCCCGACAATATCCGCACATGGTCAGGCTCCTGCCGCTGCGTGGTAAAGCGCGATTGTCCCGGCCGCCGCGCGTCGAGAAAGGGCTGAATATCGCCTTCGCTGAGGGGAAACCCCGGCGGACACCCATCCACCACCGCGCCAATCGCCGGGCCGTGGCTTTCCCCCCAGGTGGTGAGCCGCAGCAAATGGCCAAAACTATTGTGGCTCATATCCGCGCCATCCTGTCCATAAACTCCATGCGATTGCCAAAGGGGTCGTCGGTAAAAAAGCGGCGCCGTCCGTCCACCGGAACATCCTCTCGCACCATATGGCCCGCTGCCACCAATCGCACGCGCACATCATCCAGCACGGCGGTTGTCAGCGCGACATGCGCCTTTTTTGCAGCGCGAAAGTCAGCCTCCACCCCCAAATGCAGTTGCAGCGCACCCAACCGGAACCAGCATCCCCCACGCGCCGCCATGTCCGTCGGTTTTGGCAATTCCTCCAACCCCAGCAATTCGCCATAAAAACCACGCGCTACGCCATCCCCGCCGACGGGCATCGCCATCTGCACATGGTCGAGCGCAAAATCCGCCATCATGCGAGTGCGATGTCGGGCGCATCTTCCTGTTTCATGCCGACGGTGTGATAGCCTGCATCGACATGGTGGGTCTCGCCAGTCACCCCAGCGGCGAGGTCGGACAATAGGTAGAGCGCGGAACCCCCCACATCCTCTATCGTCACATTGCGGCGCAGCGGGGCGTTATATTCATTCCATTTCAGGATCAGACGAAAATCGCCAATCCCGCTCGCCGCCAAAGTCTTGATCGGGCCTGCGCTGATCGCATTGACGCGGATATTGGCGGGGCCAAAATCATTGGCGAGATATTTGACGCTGGTTTCGAGCGCCGATTTCGCCACCCCCATGACGTTATAGTGCGGCACCACTTTTTCCGCGCCATAATAAGACAGCGTCAACATCGACCCGCCATCGGGCATCATCGCGGCGGCACGTTTGGCAACGGCGGTAAAGCTGAACACCGAAATATTCATCGTCATCAGAAAATCGTCGAGCGTCACTTCGCTATATTTGCCGCGCAACGCCTCCTTATTTGTATAGCCGATGGCGTGGACGATGAAGTCAATCGTCGGCCAGCGCGCCGACAGGCGGGCAAAGGCATCATCCAGCGCTTCTTCGGTTGATACATCGCAATCGATCAGGAAATCGCAGCCCA
>CAUJJQ010000103.1 GCA_963205285.1 Pseudomonadota bacterium
TCAACCTTGCGCGTTTTGGGCTTGGACGCAGTGGTCAATATTGGCCCAAGAGGTTTTGCCGACGGCGGTTTGACAGTTTCTCTTTTGGGCCGCTGTACTTTGGGAACCGGCTTTACTGGCTTTGGTTTGTCCCACGAACCACTGGCCCCGCCACCACCGAAATTGCCCCCTCCAGCCTGAATTTTGGGTTTCTTCGTGGAGCCACTGCCACCTCTACCAACAGAGCCAGCGGCTCGACCATTTTTCGCAGCGGGTCCATCCCAACTTCCGGAAGCACCGCCTCCACCATAATTGCGTCCCTGCCCTTCTTCCGTGAATTTGCCGTCGCCGGGATCGTGCCAAGGATTGTATTTCAGCTCTAATATACCTGTTTTGTTCTTTTCGTCATGGTTTGAGAGTTTGTCAGCCGTCAGAGGCTCCAAGCCAATGGCGACACGCTTCTCATCGGGCGTCAGGAAATCCGCAGCGCTCACTTGCGCCCATAACCGCTCCCGATCTTCACTGATTGCGCCCACCTGATCGGTATCTACTCTCAGCGACAGGCCCGCAAACCAAAGCTGCATCCCTTGGGAAAGCGCGCGCAAAATCTTGGACGTCAGCGGCAATATGGTCTGGTGCCACAGCGCCTTGTTCGCCTCGCGATAGTTGGCATAGGTCGCATCCCCCGGCAGACCGAGCAGCACGGGCGGCACACCAAAGGCGAGGGCAATCTCGCGCGCGGCAGCGGCCTTCAGTCCGGCAAAGTCCATATCGGCAGGCGACAGGGACAGTGCCTGCCATTTCAACCCGCCTTCGAGCAGCAACGGCCGACCCGCATTGTTGCTGCCGGAAAATTGCGCGGCCAGCTCTTCCTTCAGCCTGTCAAACTGTTCACCCGACAGCGTCTCTGCACCTTCATGCACCAGAGCACCACTGGGCCGCGCGGCATTGTCGAGTAGCGCCTTGTTCCATTTGGCCGAGGCGTTGTGGATCGCAATCGCGCCCGATGCGGCACCCAGACAGCCCAGCCCATATTGATCATCGAGCGGATGGTGGCTGCGGATATGGATCAGTTCATTGCTGCCCAGCCGCGTCACGGCCTCACCTGCCTTATAGCGGAAGGCAACGGGCCAGCCGCGCGCGTCGGCCTCAACCGAAACCCGTTCCGGGCGCAGCGCATAAAGCTCGCACAGCGACCCATCGGGCGCGGTCAGCAACTGCACATAGCCATTGCCATGGAGCAGCAACTGCGCGGCCAATGTTTCCAGCAAGCTTTGCCCGCCCGATGTCGCCGCGACCAGCGCCGCCGCTGAATCGTCGCTCGCGGCAAGCGGCGCCGAAGCAACACCCTCCGCTACCAGCCGCACTGCGCGCTGCGCAATTGCATTGTTGAGATAACCATCCCGCATTTGCGCCTCATACGCCATCGGCCATTCGCCGAGCGACCAACTGCCAAAGCGCCGCGCGAGCGGGACATGCGTTTTAGCCGGACGCGCCAATGCACGCCCGGCTGACTTCCAGCCGAAGATTTTCATTTGTGACTCCAGATTTCCTAAAGCTGCCGAATCCGCGGCTCTGCCCCGCGCTTTCCCAGCATCAATTCGCTCATCGCCCAGACCAGCGCATCCGCCCGGTCCGGTGACCGTCCCGGTCCCTCATACCCTCCGCCCGATATCAGGCCGCACAGTTCGTCTTCCAGCTCGGGAAAGCCGCCGATATGGAAGGCCTTGCCCGCCTCGTAAAGCATCGCAACCGGTTCCGCCCGCGCAACCTTGCCTCTGGACGCCGAAACCTTTTTCACCGGCATTGTCACATCGGCAGCCTGCAGAGTGCTGACCACCATGTCGCCGCCATTATTCGCCTCTGCCACCACCCGATCCGCGCCCCAGGTGAGCGCGGCGGCGGAGACGGCGCTGGCCCAGCCTTCGGGACTGCGGCCCTTCACGCTGTGGTCGGCGAGCACATAAGCTTTGCCGTCGGAGCCTTTTCCCACCACCACGATTCCGCAGGCATCGCCGCCGGTGCTCGCTGGTGGATCGACGCCGATGACGATACGGCGCATTTCTGGCGCGCCCTTAATCCTACATCTTTCAATCAAATCGCGGGTCCACAGCGCATCCTCTGCATCTTCCAGAAATTCGCCGAGCAATTCCTGCCGACCCAGCCGCGCGTGGCCATAGACTTCGTGCATCGCGGCGCGAAAGCTGGTGGGCAGGTTCGACCGGTTGGCCTCCATCGCGCCGCGGGTAATTTCGACGCCGCCTTCGACCAGCAAGCGCCGAACCAGCAGCACCGACCGGGGCGTGGTGGTGGCGACAATGCGCGGTGTTTCGCCCAGCCGCATTGTCATCGCCAAATTGTCCCACGCCGCCACGCCATCATGCCATTTGGCGACCTCGTCGGCCCAGGCCAGATGATGTTCGGGGCCGCGCAGCCCCTCTGGTTCCGACGCGGCAAAGACAGTGGCGATGGCACCGGTAGGCCAGATCAGCCGTTTGAGCGATGGCTCCCATATCGGGCGCTTTTCATCGGGAGCAATCGCCAGCAAGCCGCTTTCGCCCTCGATCATCACGCTGCGCGCCTCGTGCATTGTCGCTGCGACCAATGCGATGCGCAGCGACCCATCGGCCTCGGCCTGCGCGCGCACCCATTCGGCGGCCATGCGGGTTTTGCCAAAGCCGCGCCCGGCCATGACAAACCATGTGCGCCAATCGCCTTCGGGCGGGCGCTGATCATCGCGCGCCCACAGATTCCAGTCATATTCGAGTTGCCATTGATCCTCCGGCTTTACCTTCGCCAGCCATTTGACGCGCTCTTCCGGATCGATCTGCGCGATGCGCTCTGCTTCACTTCGGGGTTCCGTCGTCATCGCTCATCCTTTGGCGCATTGCGGCAAAGCGCGCTTCGAGCCGCGCCTGTACTTCCTTTGGATCGCGCGAACGCGACGGTGCGGGCGTCGCCCCCACCCCTCGCACAGTTGCGCGGTGGGCGGCAAGCAGCGCCATGCCCATCCGCGCCTTCATCTGTTTCTGTTTGAAGGTGCTGTCTTTCATATTGCTGGCGGGTGGTGACAAGGCCTCCGCGAGCAAATTCGCCTCCAGCCGGGCATAGCCTTCGGACAATGCCTTCATCCATTGATCGCAAAACGCCGCGCAGCTCTTGCGCAGGTCATAGACCGGCTTGGTCATGACCCCGGCAACCTTTGCCGATGCAGTTACATTCGATGTTTGCGCGAGATGCGCTAGGAACAGCTTTTGTGCGGCTGTCCCAAATTTCCTCGGTTTTCCTCCTGCCTTTTTCGAAAACGCCATGTCCGAATTCCTTTCGCGCAAAACGAAGGGGCCGGATGCGGTAATCACCGCCCCGGCCCCGAATCACATTTTCCCAATATCCCAAATAGTGCCAGAATGGCGTTACGATGTCAAGAGATATTTTCCTATATGGTTATTTTCTTCGCAGACCCTAACCGCGGAGCTTTGCCAAAATGGCCTGTTCCTTGGCGATAATCCCCGCAAAACTCGGGCGGGCATGGACACTGTCGAGCCAGGCGCGGGTGCGCGGCCAGCGGCTCCAATCAACGCCGTCGCAGGCATGGTCGAAATTAACCGCCATGCTCGCAACCGCAATATCGGCAATGCCAAATGCCCCACCCACCAGAAATCCGCCGGGGTCGGGAGCAACGCTTTCCAGATAGTCGAGCAATTTGGGCAAATCGACCTCCTCACCTTCGGCAGCCAGATCGGCATTGCCCGGTTTGCGCTGGAACAACGGCGCGACCACACGGTTGAAGAAGCATTTGAAGACGACGACGCTCATCAGCGTATCGGCAAATTCCTCAAACCACACCGTTCGCGCGGCATCCGCCGGATCGGCGGATAGCATCGCGCCATCAGGATGCTTCTTTTCAAGATAGGTCAGGATCGCGGTCGAATCCGACACTGCAAAATCGCCGTGGGTCATCGCGGGCATTTTGCGCAAAGGGCTGGCGCGCAGGAATTCGGGATCGACGGCGTCGAGCGTGATATTCTCCAACTCATACGGCAGGCCGCGTTCAGCGCAATAGACCATGATCTTGCGGACAAAGGGAGAGAAGGAGGAGCCGTAGAGTTTCATGCGGACAGACTTTCTGAGGAATTGGGATTGTTGCGCAACACAGACTGCCAAATCAGTGGCATATTGCAACCGATAAATGGCCATCCTTGTAAATCGCCGCTGAGCAGCTAA
>CAUJJQ010000104.1 GCA_963205285.1 Pseudomonadota bacterium
CTAAACCTTGCCAATCGCGGGCGCGACGTGCGCTGTTTCGTCCATGCCATCGAAGCATGGGTCATCGATACGCTGGGCGATTTTGGCATTGCTGCGCGCCGGGCGGAGGGACGGATTGGCATCTGGTGCGATGGGCCGGACGGGCGGGAGGCAAAGATTGGCGCGATCGGTGTGCGCGTGCGCCGATGGGTCAGTCTGCATGGCCTGTCGATTAACGTCGCGCCCGACCTCACCCATTTTTCGGGCATCATCCCGTGTGGGATCAGCGAATTTGGGGTCACCAGTCTGGCCGACCTTGGCATCGATGCAGACATGGCTGCGGTTGATGTCGCATTGGCGCGCCATTTTCCGGGCTTCCTCCAACGACTGGGAGGCGCTAATATATGCGCATGAGCAAGATAATGTTGCGCGCGGCGCCCATCCTCCTCCTCCCGCTACTTGGCGGATGTGACTGGTTTTCCGGGCAAAAAAGCGAAAGCGACATGCGCAACGTCGAAATATTGCCCGGCACCGCATCCGATGAGATGATAACGCTCGACAGTGCAGCAGGCGATGGCACCGCGATTGACCCCAGCGTCGCTACCGGCCCTGCAACCCCCGCTGCTGCCAGCGCGGATGAGCCCAGCAGCGATGCCGAGGATAAGGGGACGGACGCGGCACCGGCCGACGGGGCGAATGGGGGCGATCAGGTCATCGCCCCGCCCGCCAGCGACGCGGCGGATAAGAATAAACGCTAGTCTATCCCCAAAATCTTATGCGTCTGTAACGACAGGCGCCAGCGCGGATGGTCGTAGATGTGCGCCATCGCGGCGCGGACATTTGCCGCACGCTTTGTATCCTCGGCAACGTCCATAGGCTGGACGAAAAAATGGCTGAACGCCCAATTTTCCATCGCGCGCCAGTCGCTGCCCGGCTGCGGCCAGATGAGTTTCAATTCATCGCCCGATGTCTGCACGACGTCGCTGCCCGCCTTTGGGCTGATGCAGATCCAGTCGATGCTGCGCGGCACCGCCAAAGTCCCATTGCTTTCGATGGCGATGCGAAAGCCCGCGCCATGCAGCGTATCAATCAGCGGCGCATCCACCTGCAACATCGGTTCGCCGCCGGTCAGCACGACCAGCCGACCCGCCATCCCACCACCCCAGATTGCGGATATTGCCGCTGTCAACGCAGCGGCATCGGCAAAGCGCCCTCCGCCCTGCCCGTCCATCCCGACAAAATCGGTGTCGCAAAATTGGCAGATGGCATCCGCGCGGTCAGCCTCGCGCCCTGTCCATAAATTGCACCCGGCAAAGCGGCAGAAAACCGCGCGCGCGCCGCTCTGCGCCCCTTCGCCCTGGAGCGTGACGAACATTTCCTTGACTGCGTAACTCATGGGCAGAGCGGGTCGGCGGCATAGCGCGTCGGGTCGGGTAGCCCGGCCTCTGCAAAGCCCTTTGCCCGCAGGCGGCAGGCATCACAGCGCCCGCAATGCACCCCTGTAGGGTCGGGGTCATAGCAGGTCCAGCTCATCCCCGCGTCAATGCCGACCCGTGCCGCTTCGCGGGCGATATCCGCCTTTGTCATGTGGAGGAGCGGGGTGGCAAAGGTAAAGCCCGCACCCTCCACCCCGTCGCGCGTCGCCAGATTGGCGGTCGCGGCAAAGCTGTCGATAAAGGCGGGGCGACAATCGGGGTAGCCCGAATAATCGAGCGCATTGACCCCCAAATATATGGTCTTGGCGCCGCGCGCTTCGGCAAGACCGAGCGCGAGGCTGAGGAAGATGAGGTTGCGCGCCGGCACATAGGTGACGGGGATATTCTGCACATCGCCCGTCGCCCCAGATGTCGCGCCCACCCCATCCTTTGGCACCGCAATATCGGCGGTCAGTGCCGACCCGCCAAAGCGCGTCAGATCGAGCGGCAGAATGATATGTTCGGCAGCACCCAGCGCCTTGGCGACGCGCACCGCTGCATCCAGTTCGCAGCGGTGGCGCTGATTATAATCGATGGTAAGGGCGATGGCGTCAAACCCCGCTTCACGCGCGAGCGCGAGGCAGACGGTCGAATCCAGCCCGCCGGACAGCAAGGTAACCGCCAACGGCCGTGTTTTAATGGGGTGCGCCATGGCGGCGCTATGCCCCCGACGCGCGATTTGGGCAAGTCACCCAAAGAAAATGAGCCGCCCCGGGTTGGGGCGGCTCAGGTCGATCCATCAGGATCTGCTAGGGAGGAAGTGAGCCACAATCGAGGGTTCACCCCACCCTTGTCGCGGGATATGGTTAAAATTGCGTGAAGACAGTGGGTGACGCCCCCATTGTCATCTTCGCTCGTATCTCGACTTCGCTCGATACGAACGGGGTGGGGGCGTTTCTCAACAACCATTCGTGTCGAGCCTTGAGGGATTTCGAGTGAAATGGCACATTTCACGGCTGGGAAATCCCGGCAAGATGTAAGGTCGAGACACGTGCGACCATATCCCCCAGCGCTAACTGCAAGCGCCGATGCGCCGCCCCTCCAGCGATTGGGAAAAGGGTGCGCCGCGCACCACGCCCTGCGTTTCGATTTGCACCAGTCGGTTGGTTTCGCGGCGGATGGTGGTGCGGCCATAGCCTGCGGTGCCGCAGTCATAGCCGACCGTCACCTCTGCATTGCCGTCGGCGACGACAAAGCGGGTGCAGGCGCTGCGTTGGTGACGAATCTGGATGAGCTGCGCGGTATCGCCCAAGCATATGCGCTGGCTCGTCCCGCCGTCACGGTCGGTCAACTGCCAGCCGCCGCGTTCCAATTGCCCAAGCATGGCGAGCCCCGGCGTCTGCGCGGCAACAGGCATAGCAAAGCCAGCAACCATCATCGCCGTGCCCGCCAAACCATATCTATATTTCCACAAATTGTGGATCATCTGCATCAGCCCCTCAACCGCCGGTGCATAACATCGCGCCCCCACGCGCTGTTTGCCCAAGCATTATATACGCGCCCTAGCGTAAACTAGATGAACAGGGGCTTTCGCTATGGCGGGGGGCACAGTCCGGCTGGGTCGATGCCAAAATGGCGCGAGCAGAAGGCGCAATCAATGCCGATCATCCCGTCATCGCCGACCATATCGGCGCGTTCGTCGGGTGGAAAGCGCGCGACGACACTTTGCAAATGGCTGAGGTCACAGCGGCACCCGCGCGTCAATAACGGGCCTTGTTCGACTAATATGTCGCCATCATCATGGAAAAGTCGCCATGCCAAGGCTTCGAGGCTGAGCGTCCTGTCGGTCAATTCGGCTGCCGCCAATGTGCTGGCCAGCGTTTCTACATGCTGCCAGCGCGCGTCCGCATCCAAATTTTCGTCGCGCACCACGATGCGTTCACGCCCGACTTCGCCCGCCGCCAATTGCTGCATCATCGCCCCGCCTGCGACACAGCCCTGCCCCGCCACATGGGCAACTGCGATACGCGCAAAGGTCGGCAATTGTTCGGATTGGCGGAAATATGTCTGCGCCGCGTCGGCCAGCCCGTGCCCTTCCAAGGGGACAATCCCCTGATAGCGTCCGCCATCGCCGCCCGCGACCGGCCCCTGATCAACCGTAATCGCCAGATAGCCATTGCCGAACAGCGCAAAAAGGCTGGGGTCGACGCCTGCTTCGACCAGCTTTTCGGCATCAAAGTCGAGGTATCCGCGCAATTGCCCGGCGCGATAGTCAGCCACCAGCAGGCGGATCGGCCCGTTTTCGGTCTGCGCCTGGAGTGTAATCTGGCTCTCTTCATCCTTGAGCGTTGCGCCAAGCAAGGCGGCAAGCACCAAGGCTTCAGCCAAAACCCGTTCGGCAGCGGGGGGATATTGGTGGGCGGACAATATGGTGTCGAGCACCGGCCCCAAACGCACCAACCGGCCGCGCGCATCCACCCCGGGCAGGGTTAGCGAAAGCGTGCGGTCGAAATGCGTTTCCCCATCATCAACATTGTCCCCGGCATCGCTCACAGCCGACCAAAGGCCCACAAAAGGATGGATTTTTGCGCGTGCAGCCGGTTTTCCGCTTCGTCCCAGATCCGCGATTGCCCACCGTCGAGCACGCTGTCGCTTGCCTCCTCCCCACGGTGCGCGGGCAAGCAGTGGAGGAAAATGGCATCGCCCGCCGCACCGGCCATCAGTGCATCATTGACCTGATAGGGGGCCATTGCCGCCAATTTATTATGGACATGTTCCTGCCCCATCGACACCCATGTGTCGGTGACGATAACATCGGCCCCCGCCGCTGCGCTTGCCGCATCGCGGGTGAGGGTGATGGTCGCGCCCGCCGCGCGCGCGGCGTCGGCAAAGCGCGGGTCGGGGTCATAGCCTTCGGGAACGGCATAGCGCACTTCAAAATGCATCAGCCCCGCCGCCTCTATAATCGAATGGAGGACATTATTGCCATCGCCCAACCATGCGAGCTTCAGGCCGGGCAGAGCCTTGCCACTTTCGATGATGGTCAGCAAATCGGCCATGATTTGCGACGGGTGTGACAGGTCGGTCAGTCCGTTGATGACCGGGACGCTAGCAAAAGCGGCCATTTCCTCTATCTTGGCATGGTCATCGGTGCGGATCATGATCGCATCGACATAACGCGACAGGACGCGCGCGGTATCGGCGATGGATTCGCCGCGCCCCAATTGCATCGATCCTGCTTCCATGACGATGGTGGTGCCGCCCAATTGGCGCATCGCCATGTCATAGGATACGCGGGTGCGGGTCGAGTTTTTGTCAAACACCATGCCCAACACATGGCCGGCAAGCGGTGCATCACCATCCACCCGCCCCTTGGGCCATGGCGTGCCATCCGCACCGCGCCGCGCCGCTTTGCGGGTCAGCGCGTCGGATATCATCGCGGCGATACCATCACCCCCCGCATCGGCAAGGTTCAGGAAATGGCGCGTCACGCGGGCACCGGCGTGTAGGACGCCGCCCCTGCCGACAATTTTTCCATACATTCGGCGATATGTTCGTCGGTGATGATCAGCGGCGGCAGGACGCGAAAGACATTTTCGCCCGCCGCAACGGTTAGCAGCCCATGATTATCGCGCAGATGGGCGACAAAATCACGACTGACAGCCGGATCCTTCATCTTGATGCCCAGCATCAATCCGCGCCCGCGAATCTCCGCGAATAAATGATCATAATTGGGCAGCATTTGTTCAAATGCGGCGCGCAGCCGGTCGCCCATCTGGGTTACATGGTCGAGGAAGCCGGGTGCCTCCATCACATCGAGGATGGCGCTGCCCGCTGCCATGGCGAGCGGGTTGCCACCATAGGTGGAACCATGGGTGCCGATGACCATGCCCTTGGCCGCCTCTGCCGTCGCTAGGCAGGCGCCCATGGGAAAGCCGCCGCCAATCCCCTTGGCCGAGGTTAATATGTCGGGCGTGATGCCATAATGTTCATAGGCCCACATCTTGCCCGTCCGGCCATAGCCGCACTGAATTTCATCGAGGATGAGGAGGAGGCCATGTTCATCACAGGCCTTGCGCAGTCCGGTGATAAATTCGTGCGTGCCGGCAGTCATCCCCCCTTCGCCCTGCACGGTTTCGACCATGAAACCGGCGGTTTCATCGTCAATCAGCGCCAGCGCGCCGGCCAGATCATTAAACTGGGCATAGGCAAAGCCGGGGAGCAAAGGTTCAAAACCATCGCGCATCTTGGGCTGGTCGGTCGCCGAAATCGCGCCCAAGGAACGGCCATGAAAGGCGTTTTTAAAGGTGATGAGCTTATACCGTTCGGGGTTGCCGTTGACATCATGGTAACGGCGCGCGGTTTTAATTGCGCATTCGATCGCCTCCACCCCTGAATTGGTGAAAAATACGGTGTCGGCAAAGCTGTTATCGACGATGCGCTGCGCCAGCGCTTCGCCCTGCGGGCTGCCATAAAGGTTGGACACATGCATCAAGGTTGCGGCTTGATCGGCAATTGCCTTGGTCAGATGCGGGTGCCCATGGCCGAGCGCATTGACCGCAATCCCCGCCGCAAAATCGAGCGCACGGCGACCATCCTCACTGATTAAATGCACCCCTTCGCCGCGCACGGGACGAAAGCCGCAACGTGGGTAAACGGGCATCAGGGGGGTAATCGTCATCGCCATCCTCCAAAACAAAAAGGCGACCCAATGGGCCGCCTGATCTGGTCCGCCCCCTTCATAGGGGGCGGAAGGGATGGAATCAATCCGGCACCAAGACCCATTAGTCGCGCAGTTTACGGTGTCGCAGCGGCAACCCACTTGCGCGCGTCGCGGTGCACAGGCAGTGTCCGCGCCATGGCACGATTTGCCCCGCCCCCGCCTGCGCTCAACAGCGCGCTCGATGCGCTGCTCGCCTATATCGATGCCGACGCGCCGCCGCCGGTGGATGACTGGCACCCCGATGCGCGCGGCGACATTGACATCGTCATCCGGGCCGATGGCAGTTGGTGGCATGAGGGGGGGGAGATTGGCCGCCCCGCGATGGTGCGGCTATTTTCCCGCATCCTGCGGCGAGAGGGAGATGGCAGCCACGTGCTCGTCACCCCGGCAGAGTTATTGCGTATAAAGGTGGAGGATGCGGCCTTTACCGCCGTCGAAATGCGCGCCGATATTTGGGACGGCGAACAATTATTGCTGTTCCGGCTCAACAATGGGGAAAATATCCTCGCCGATGCCGATCACCCGATTTATTGGCGCGGCGGGGACACAGGTGCGCGCCCCTATATCCGCGTGCGCGGTGATGCCGCCCGCCCGCTCGAGGCGCGACTGACCCGCGCTTGCTATTATGCGCTGGCCGAACGTGCAGACGACAGCGGCGTTGTATGGAGCGCGGGGCAGCAATTCTCCCTATTGGGCGCGGCGGCATGACCCGCCACGACGCGCTCCACGCCGACCTGCTGCGCCGATTTGCCAATGCGCCACCACTTGGCGAATTGATGGCGACCGAAGCCCCCAACCTGCCGCTCCCCCATGCGCCGCGCCCCGCCGCCGTGCTCGTCGCCTTTGTCGCGCGCGAACGCCCGACTTTACTCCTGACGCGGCGGCAGGCGCATCTGCGCCAACATGCGGGCCAAGTCGCCTTTCTGGGCGGCGGCAGCGATGGCGATGAAGGCGCCGCCGCTACTGCGCTGCGCGAAGCGTGGGAGGAGGCGGCGCTCCCCCCCGATGCGGTGCGCATCATCGGACAAATGGCGTCGTTTCGCACCTTTACCGGCTATGCGATCACCCCAGTATTGGCGACCATCCCGCCCGATTTGCCGCTGGTGCCCGATGCAGCGGAGGTTGCGCGCCTGTTTGAAGCGCCGTGTGACATATTGTTTGACCCCGCGCAGCGCACACTGACCCGTGTCGAATGGCAGGGTGCGATGCGGCAATATTGGGAAAGCCATGTCGATGGCGAACGTGTGTGGGGAATTACCGCCGCGCTGATCCGCGCCATCGGCGAAGCGCTGGCGCTGGAGGGGGAGCCACAGGCGCTCAATGGCTTTGGTATGCAGCGGTGCGCATGACCAAAGGCTCCCCCCGACTGCCCGACGCGCCATGGTGGCACGAACCCGCGCTCCAGCGGGTCATCGCCATGCTGGGCGGTGGCGATTGGGCGCGACTGGTTGGTGGGGCGGTGCGCGATTCTTTGGCCAATTTGTCGGTTGCAGACGTCGATATTGCAACGCGGCGGCAACCCGATTGGGTAACTACGGCGGCAGAGGCGGCGGGGATGAAGGCTATACCGACCGGCATTGCGCACGGGACGGTGACGCTGATTGCCGATGGTGCCCGCTTTGAGGTGACGACATTGCGCCGCGACGTGGCGACCGACGGGCGGCGTGCCACTATCGCCTTTAGTGATGATTGGGCGGAGGATGCGGCGCGGCGCGACTTTACGATCAACGCGCTTTACGCCGATGTTACGAGCGGCCAGATTTATGACCCAAATGGCGGCATTGCCGATTTGGCGGCAGGGCAAGTGCGCTTTATCGGCGACGCCGCGCGCCGGATTGATGAGGACCATCTGCGCATCCTGCGCTGGTTCCGTTTCTTTGCGCGCTTTGGCCGGGGCGCGGCGGACACAGCAACGCTTCGATTATTGCGCACCAAGGCGCCGCTGCTACGCAGCCTGTCGCGCGAACGGGTGGCCGATGAATTTTTGCGGATATTGGCGCTCTCCAACCCGGTGCCGGTGCTGCACCTGATGGCTGAAACTCAGATTTTGGCCGAAATCGCCCCCGAAGCCGATACATCGGGCATCGCGCAGATCCAAAAATTGCTGGCCCGCGAAGCAGCGGGTGGATTGGCAGCGGATGGCCTCTTGCGCGCTATGGCCTTGATCGGCGACGCGACAGCCGCCGACCGGTTAGCGGCACGGCTTAAATTTTCCGGCGCAATGCGCAAACGCATCGCCCGCGCGTTGGGCAGCGACCATGGCGATACCGCCCCGCGCGCCATGGCATATTATCTGGGGGTGGCCGGCGCGCGCGATAGGATATTGCTGCGCGGCACAGGCGATGTTGCGGCGGCATTGACGGCGCTCGATGGCTGGCAGCCGCCCAAATTGCCCGTCGGCGGGCGCGATATTTTGGAGCGGGGGATTATCGCCGGGCCAGATGTGGCGCGGATTTTGGCCGAAGTCGAAACGCGCTGGGTCGCAGCGGGTTTTCCCGGCCGCGCGGCGGGCTTGAAATTGCTCGACGAGATTTAGAAGCTCGGTTCGCCGCGCTTGGTCGATGTTGCCCATGCGGCAAAGGCGGCGTCCCCATCCAATGGTTTGGAGAAAAGATAGCCCTGCCCGGCGTTGCAGCCGATGGCGGCAATCCGCTGGGCAATAGCATCGGTTTCAATTCCCTCCGCCGTGGTTTTCATGCCCAATGCTTCGCCCAGACGCTGGATGGTGCGGACGATGGCCAGCGAATCGGCGCTCGAATCAATCCCCGCCACCAGACTGCGGTCGATTTTCAGCGTGTCGATTGGCAGGCGTTGCAGGCTGGCGATGTTGGAATAGCCGGTGCCGAAATCATCCATCGCTATCCGCACGTCGAGTGCGGCAAGCGAGCGCAATATACCGCCTGCGTCATCGGCATTTTCGATGACGCAGCTTTCGGTAACCTCAACCATCAGCCGGTTTCCGGCAATCCCGCTGCGCTGCAATTCCCCCTGAACCAGCGCTGCAATATCATCGCGGGTCAATTGGATGGGGGAGAAATTGACCGCCATATGCACCGGCACCGTGCTGCCATGGCGCGCATCCCACTCGGCCAGCGTATCCAGTGCGCGGCCCAGCACATAGCGACCTAAGGGGACGATGAGGCCGCTGTCTTCGGCAATGGGCACAAATTCGTCGGGACCGATACGCACGCCCTGATGTGTCCAGCGCGACAGCGCCTCAAAGCCAATGATCCGCCGCTGGCGCATATCGACCAGAGGCTGAAAGGCGAGGTCGATCTGCCCCTCTGCAATCGCGCTGCGCAGCGCGGTTTCCAGGTCAAAACGATGGTGCGCATTGCTGAGCGCAATCGGTTCGTAAAAGGCGAGCCCGTCGCCCAGCTTTGCCTGTTTCAGCGCAATTTGCGCATGACGCACCAGATCTGCGCCATCATTTGTCCCGGCGCGGGCAATGTCGGCAATGCCGCCGATTGCGCAATCTACGTTGATGAGGAGCGAACCGATGCGGAATGGTTCGACAAAACAATCGGCAATTCGCCGGGCAATCCGCCGCGCGCCGCAACGCCCGCCACCATTTTCGCACAGCAGCGCAAATTCATCCGCTCCGATACGCGCCAGCATGTCGCCACCGCGCAACCGCTGGGACAGGCGGCGTGCGACGGTGAGCAATAATTCATCGCCCGCCAGTGCGCCGATGGACTCGTTTATCCGCGAAAAGCGCAGCAAATCAATGGTCAGCAAGGTCGTCGAAACGCTACCCTCACCTTCGGCGAGCCGTTGTTCGACGCGATCACACAGCCCCGAACGATTGGGAAGGCCGGTCAAACTGTCGGAGAGGAGTTCGCGGCGCAAATTCGCCTCTGACCGCACCAAAGTCGTGCGATCAACGAGCGATAGCAACGCCTGGCGCGCTGCAAATTCTTCGTCGGGGAGCGCCGCAACCGTGACTTCAAACACCCGGCCCGACGGCCCCGGCTGTTCCCAAACGCGCGCGGCATTTTCGCGGTCGCCCGCCAAAACGGCGTCGGCCATTGCGGCGATCGGTCCGCCATCGCTGCTGATAAGGTCGCGCCCTTTGATGCGTTCAAAACCCGCATTGCTCGCCGCGACATAATGACCATCCTCGCCCATCCGCAGCAAGGCGACGGGATGGGGCAATGCCTCCAGCCAGCCGCAAATGCGCCGGGCATCCACCTCGGCAAGCGGGGTCAGCGCCGCAACCACGCCCTGCAGCGGGCCTAGCGGTTCACCGTCCATATCAATGCGCAGAGGCATGTTCATAATGGAGGGAGATAGCCGCAGATGGTGAATAAATTGTTTGCAATACGTAAATTAGCGACGATTCGATTATGACCCAAATTGGTTATTGCGGGGAAAACCAACCGGCGCCATCCGCCCAGCGCTCGCCCGCGCGCCCTGCCATTCGCCAAGGTCGCCTTCATTGCGCGTGCGTGCCTCTGCCCCGCCCATCGTCCAGCTAAGACCATCGGCAAGGCGGATGGTGCGCACGTCCGCCAGCCCACCATCCTTATATTTTTGCAGCATCACCCCCTGCCCACGCCCCATTTCAGGCAGGTCGGTGAGCGGAAAGATCAGCAATTTGCGGTTGTCGCCGACCACCGCCACCATGTCGTCGCCTTCGACGATGGCGCGCAGGGTGCTGAGGCGCGCGCCCGATTTCAGATTGACGATCTGCTTGCCCTTGCGCGTTTCGGCGATGAGGTCACTGGTCGCGACGACAAAGCCATGACCGCTGCTACTGGCGACCAGCATCTTGGCCGCCGATGCTACACTGGTGAGCGCGATAATATCGCCCTCCCCCTCTATATCGACGATGAGGCGTACCGGTTCGCCAAAGCCGCGCCCGCCAGGCAATTTGTCCGCCGCCAGCGTGTAAACACGACCATTAGCAGCGGCGATCAGGATGCGGTCGGTGGTCTGCGCAGGCAGGATATGGGCCAGTTCATCCCCCTCTTTGAATTGCAGCTTCGCGCGTGCTGCACCATCGAGGTGCCCGCGCATCGCGCGAATCCAACCGCGTTTGGAAAGGATGATTGTCACCGGTTCGCGTTCCACCATCGCTTCCAATGGGATGTCGCGGGTTGGCGCTGCTTCGGCAATTGTCGTGCGGCGCGCGCCCAGCGCGGTTTCGGCGCCATAATGGGTAAGCAAGGCGTCAAGGTCGCGTTTCATGCGCGTGCGTTGCCGCGCGGGGGAGGCGAGCAGCGCCTCCAGATCCGCTTGTTCCTTAGCCAATGCGTCAGATTCGCGGCGCAATTCCATTTCTTCGAGCCGGCGCAACGAACGTAGCCGCATGTTCAAAATCGCTTCGGCCTGTCGTTCGGTCAGGCCAAATTCGGCCATCATGATGGGCCTTGGTTCATCCTCATTACGGATGATTTCGATAATCCGGTCGAGGTTCAGATAGGCGATGAGGTAACCCGCCACCAATTCAAGCCGGTCGGCAATCCGGTTCAAGCGGTGCTGGGTGCGCCGCACCAAAATGTTGAACTGGTGCGCGAGCCATTCGCGCATCAATTCCTGCAGCCCCATGACGCGCGGGGTGCGCGCCGCGTCGAGGACGTTGAGGTTTAACGATATGCGGCTTTCCAAATCGGTCAGCCGATAGAGGCTGTCCTGCAATATATCGGGGTCGACATTGCGGCTGCGCGGCACAAGGACGATGCGCACATCCTCTGCGCTTTCGTCGCGCACATCCTCCAATATGGGCAACTTTTTGTCCGCGATTAACTGGGCGATCTGTTCGATCAATTTGCCCTTGGAAACGCCATAGGGGATTTGGGTGACGACCAATTGCCATGCGCCCGGCCCGTCGCCCTTTTCCGGCGCATCGGCAAAGCGCGCACGGACGCGAAAGCTGCCGCGCCCACTTGCATATGCAGCGGCGATGCTTTCCGCGCTATCGACGATCAGCCCGCCGGTCGGCAAATCCGGCCCGGTAATATGCGCCAATATCGCAGACAGTGGCGCTTCGGGTTCGTCGATCAGCATTTTTGCAGCGGCGATAATTTCGGCGGCATTGTGCGGCGGGATGCTGGTCGCCATGCCCACCGCAATCCCCTGTGCGCCATTGGCGAGCAGATTGGGGAAAAGGCCGGGCATCACCTCCGGCTCCTCCTCCTCCCCATTATAGGTGGGTTTGAAATCGACCGTCGCTTCGTCCAGCCCGGCCATGATGTCGATGGCAACGCGCGTCAACCGCGCCTCTGTATAACGATAGGCGGCGGCATTATCCCCGTCGATATTGCCGAAATTGCCCTGCCCGTCGACCAAGGGGTAACGCAGCGCAAAATCCTGCGCCAAACGCACCATCGCATCATAAACCGCCGTGTCGCCGTGCGGGTGATATTTACCGATGACATCGCCGACGACACGCGCCGATTTTTTATGCGGATCATTGGGGTTCAGTTTCAGCTGCCGCATCGCCCAGAGCAGGCGACGATGCACCGGTTTCAGCCCGTCGCGCAAATCGGGGAGCGAGCGCGCAGTTATCGTCGACAGCGCATAGATAAGGTAGCGGTCGGACAAAGCACCATCAAATGGCACGTCGAGGATTGGGAATGCGGGCGTTATATCGGCTGTCATTGTGCTAGGTGCGTTAGCAATGCCCCGCGCGCAGCGAAAGGGGGGATGCGCGCTTGCATCACGCGCGGCACCGTGGCACAGGCACGCGCACCCAAAGTGGGGCGGTTAGCTCAGTTGGTAGAGCATCTCGTTTACACCGAGAGGGTCGGGGGTTCGAGCCCCTCACCGCCCACCATTTTTCGGGTTTAAGAAACCTCCCTGGGGGCGGTTTCCCCGAAAAGTCCCGAGCCCGAGCGACAGCGAAGGGGAACCATCGCGGCCTAAGGCCTTGGATACCGACAGCCACCACCGGGGGGCATTTGTCCGGATAATGTATTTTTTCTTTTTCTCTCAAACGCCGGGCGGCGACATTTCTGCCTTTCCCGCCGGAAGACCGGCGCGGCTGGCTCACTGCACCAGCGGACTGTCGCTGGTGGCGATATCCACCCCCTCTATCGTCGTGCGGCTGGCCAATATGGTGAGATACTGGCTGACCGCGCGGCGAAAGCTCGCTTCCTCCAGATATTGGGCAATCTTGTCCTCAACCAGTTCAAAGGGCAGTTGCTGCCCCTCCACCCGTCGCCCCGCGCGGATGACATGGACACCAAAGCGCGATTTCACCGGTTCGCCGTGCAATTCACCCTCCCCCAAGGTGAAGAGTGCGTCTTCAAACGGCTTTACCGTCTGCCCGGGGCCGATCTGCCCCAGATTGCCGCCCTGTTCCTTGGACGGGCAGGCCGAATGCGCGCGGGCATATTCGCCAAAGCGCCCCGGTTCGCGTTGCAGCACGCGGATTGCCTGACGCGCATCCCCCGCCGCCAAACCATAGGCAAGGTCATCATCGGGCGATGCGGCGAATAATATATGTTCCGCCTCCACCAAAATAGGGGAGGAGAATCGGTCGATATGCTGCGCATAGTAACGCCGCGCGGTCGCTTCATCGGCCCTAGGGCTAGTGACCTCAGCCTCCAGCAATGCTTCAATCGCCGCATCCTCGCTGGCCAGCGTGCGCCCCTCACCATCGGTCAGCCCCGTGCCGCTGATGGAGAGGCGCGCCGCCTCATCCAGCAATAATTGACGCAGCACCAGCGCGCGCGCCGCAGCATCCCACGCGGCCTCTGCACTGGGCGCGGGGTGGTTCTGCACCTCCGCCGCGATGGTTGCGGGCGGGATTTCCACCCCGCCAACGATGACGGGTGGATGTACCGGCGCATCAGCGGCAGGTGCTGTCGCTGCCACCGCTGCACCATGATTATGTCCGCAATCACCCATGGCGCGCCGCCAATTTGTGCGAACGCACAATCTGATATCCCGGTCGCCAGATATAGCGGATGGGGGCTGAAAGCATGTGCACCAACCGGGTGAAGGGGAAAAGCAGCAGGATGGTCAGCCCCAGCGTCAGATGCGCTTTGAAAATCGGACTGGCGTCCAACACAAAGTTCGACGCCCCGGCGCGGAAGGTGAAAATCCCCTGCGCCCAATTCATGAATTTGACCATTTCATGCCCATCCAGATGCTGCATCGAAATGGGAATGGTCGCCAGCCCAAGGATGAGTTGCAGCCACAAAAGAATGAGGATCATGATGTCGGAAAAGCTGGAATTGCGGCGAATGCGCGCGTCGAACAGCCGCCTGTGGAGGAGGAGGCTGGCCCCCGCAAAGGCAAGGATGCCGGCTATTCCGCCAGCCACTATCGCCAAAATCTGCTTTGCCTCATGCGAAACGCCGATGGTGTCAAAAACGATAATCGGGGTGAGCAAGCCGCCCAGATGGCCGAAAAATATCACCAATACACCCGCATGAAACAGGACGCTGCCCCACATTAACTGCTTGCGGCGCAACAACTGGCTCGACCCCGAACGCCAGCTATATGGTTCGCGGTCATAGCGAAAAACGCTGCCAAGCGCGAGCACGGCCAGCGCGATATAGGGGTAGATGCCAAACATCAGATGATTGATAAACTGGGCCATTTCAATGGCTCCTTTCGACTTGGGGTTCGGCAATGTCGCGCATGCGCGCCACCATGTCCTGCACCTTGGGGCAATCACCCGCATCGGGTGAGGCGGGGGCCATGGCGCCAAAGCGCACCTCCTCCTCCGCCCATGCGGCATCGAGCGCGGCGAGATCATCCACGTCCTCGGCTACCGCCTGATCTTCAGGTGATTGCGCACCTGCCATATCGGCGAGCACCGCCATCACCCCTGCATAGGCTGTGCCGCGCGCGGCCAGTCGCCCGGCAATAAGCGCAA
>CAUJJQ010000105.1 GCA_963205285.1 Pseudomonadota bacterium
ACAGATGGTCTTTTATGTCCGCGATAAAGGCGCGGTGGTTGGCAAAATCCGCCGCCGGCACCGTAAAAGTGCGCGGTGCGCGAAAGGGGCGTTCGATCCGCTTTAGCATCGCTGTTGCCGCCATGGCGGTCGCTTCTGCCCCCGCATTATCGCCAACCAAATGCAGGCCGATCTGCCGCCCGCCGATCAATTCGACATAAAGCTGCGCCAGCAATTCGGCATCGAGCAGCGCGCCATGTTTGACCCGGCGGCTGCGGTCGATGCCATAGCGTGTGCACAGCGCATCGAGGCTGAGTTTAGCCCCCGGGTGGCGCTTGCGCGCAATGGCGAGCGTATCGACCATCCGGTCGCGGTTAAGCGGGGCCACCCCCGCGCGCACCAGTTCGGCATCGATAAAGCCAAAATCAAAGCTGGCATTATGCGCAACCAGCCGTGCATCCTCACCAATGAAGGTCAGGAAATCATCGACAATCGCGCCAAATAACGGCTTGTCGGATAAAAAGGCATCTGAAAGCCCATGCACCGCCTGCGCGTCGGGCGGCATGGCGCGTTCGGGGTTCAAATAACAATGAAAGCTGCGCCCGGTTTCAACCCGATTGACCATTTCGATGGCGCCAATTTCAACAATGCGGTCACCATCGTCGGCATGCAGGCCAGTGGTTTCGGTATCAAAAATAATCTCACGCAACATCAGTAACTTAACCTTTGCCTGCGCCGCGATGATTCGGGCATCGGGAGCAGGATTATGCGCGGACTATGCGCCCACCCCCGCACTTAGGCAAGCGATCAGCGCCAATATTTGCGCGCGTGTTTCAGCCAGCGAAACCCCGGTATCGATGATATGGTCGGCGCGGGCGCGCTTGTCGGCATCAGGCATTTGGTGGGCGCGAATCGCGGCGAATTTTTTCGCGCTCATCCCCTGCCGAGCGAGGACACGGCGCGCCTGTTCCGCCTCGCCACAAGAGGCGACGAGGATGACGTCCACCGCATCCGCCCCGCCCTTTTCAAACAGCAGGGGGATGTCAAAAACCAGCATCGGCGCATCAAGATGCGCGCGGACAAATTCAGCGCGCGCCGCCGCCACCGCCGGGTGGATGATGGCTTCGAGCCGCGCCAGCGCCGCCCTATCGCCCAGCACCGCAGCGCCCAATTCCTGGCGGTCGATACCCCCGTCGTCCCCGATCGTGCCGGGAAAAGCCGCCGCAATCGCCGCCACCAGTGCGCCGCCCGGCCCCTGCAGGCGGTGCACAGCAGCATCGGCACAAAAAACCGGCACGCCCGCATCACGAAACATCGCCGCAACGGTCGATTTACCCATGCCGATCGAGCCGGTAAGCCCCAAAATCAGGGGTTTGGAGGGATTTTCGGTTGACGTCATGCCAGCAATATCCCGCGTAATTCATCATCATCCTCGCGCGGCGGCGCTACCCCGAAAAATAGTTCAAAGGCGACCGCCGCTTGCCCGACCAGCATGTCCAGCCCGTCGATGGTGACCAGATCGCGTGCCTCTGCTGCGGCGAGGAGCGGCGTCACCAGCGGCGCATAAACAATGTCATACACCATCGCATCGGGCCCCAGCGGAGATAGATCAAGTTCCAGCGGGGCCTGCCCGGCCATGCCGAGCGCGGATGCATTGACGAGGAGGCGGGCATCGCCGGGCAAACGCGCATCAAGCGCCAGCGCGCGACCGACAAGCCCAAAATGGGCGAGCAGCGCGCTCGCTTTTAGCACATTGCGGTTCAAAATCGTCACTTTGGCGATGCCCGCTTGTTTCAATGCAAAGAGTATAGCGCGCGCCGCGCCCCCCGCACCGACGACAATCGCATGTTCGCCCGTCCAATCCACATCGGCAATTGGCGCATAAAAGCCCGCCGCATCCGAATTGCTGGCAATTAATTGGCCCGTATCATCGCGCATGATGATGTTCGCGGCGCCCATGCTTTGCCCTACCCCGCCGGGGTCGGCGACATGCGAAAGCACCTCCAGTTTATGCGGCACGGTGACATTACAGCCGCGAAAATTGGGACAGGCGCTGCGCGATGCGACATAATCGCCCAAGCGGTCAGGGGGCACATGCACCGCGCGATATTCTGCGGTTATCCCCAATTTTTGTAGCCAGAATCCGTGGATTAGCGGCGATTTACTATGGCTGATGGGATCACCGATCACCTCTGCATAGGGTGCATCGGGCAGCGGCGCGTCAAACCCATTGTTCATGGCTGCACCAGCCCTTGCGCGCGCAACCAGCGCAGCAGTTCGAGCAGCGGCATGCCCAATATGGTGAAATAATCGCCCGCTATCTTGTCGAACAAATTAACCCCGCGTCCTTCGATCCGAAAACAGCCGACACAGCCCGATATGGCGGGCCATTCGACATCCAGATAGGCATCAATCGCCGCGCTGCTCAGGGTGCGGACATGCAGTTTGGCAATGCCGATATGCCGCCAGATCGGCTGGCCCCCTTCGCACGCGACAATCGCGCTCATCAACGTCATCACCTGGCCTGAAAATGCCGCAAGATGCGCCGCTGCATCCGCCCGGGAGGTTGGTTTATCATAAATTTTGCCATCGACGACGATGATTGAATCGACGCCCAGACACAGCGCGGCGGGTTCGCCCAAGCTTGCTTTGCGCGCCTTCATTTCGGCCAGCGCATCGGCAATATCACGCACAGGCGCGCCAGCCATCGCGGCCTTCAGTGCGGCTTCATCGGCATGGACGGGGCGGGCGATAAAATCGACCCCTGCCCCCTCCAGCATATCGCGGCGCGACGCGCTGGCGCTCGCCAAAATCAACTGGCGCATCCACCTGTCCCTTCGGCCCTGTCGGCAAATAGTTTCAATATCGCCGCGGCGCTTTCCTCGATCGAGCGGCGGGTCACATCGATCACCGGCCAGCCATTGTCGGTGAACATGCGGCGGGCATAGCCAATCTCCCGCGCGACCGCTTCGGCATCGGCATAGGGGCTCGCCCTGTCCTCCCCCAAAGCGCTCAACCGGTTGCGCCGCACCGCAACCAACCGGTCAGCACTGGTCGTCAGCCCAACAATCAACGGTTTTTTCAGCGAAAAAAGGCTGGCTGGCGGCGGTGCTTCGGGGATGATCGGGATATTGGCGGTGCGATAGCCCCGGTTGGCGAGGTAGATGCTGGTCGGCGTTTTGGAGGAGCGGGAGACGCCAGCCAAAATAATATCCGCATCCTCCCACCCTTCGGGGTGGATGCCATCATCATGCGCCATCGTATAATGGATCGCCTCCACCCGCGCAAAATAAGCAGCGTCGAGGCTATGTTGCCGCCCCGGCCGCGCCTTTGCCTCCTGCCCCAGCATCTGCGACAGCGCAAAGGTAACGCTGTCGAGTGCGGCAACCGCAGGGAGGCCGAGCCTTTGTGCCCCCGCCTCCAACGCCGCGCGCAAATCGCGATTGACCAGAGTGAAGAGGATGAGGCCAGGGTTATCGGCGACTTCTGCTAGGATGCGCTCCAGATGCGCAGGGGAACGCACCATCGGCCAGAAATGTCGGGTAACCGCGACATCATCAAACTGCGCCAACGCCGCCTTGGCGAGATTTTCCAGCGTTTCGCCGGTGGAATCCGATACAAGATGGAGGTGGAGTTGCATCGCGCTGTCATGTGGCGCGCCTGTGGATAAGGCAAGGGATGAAATTGGGGATAAATCTGGGGATGAACAGCACCCATAACATCCTACCGCGCCATGCCGATTCCATCCACAGCCCCTTCCCCGGCGCGCACCCATTGTCCACAGGCTGTGGATATTGGGGATGGATTGGGCGACTCGTGGGCGGTGTGCGAGTCGATTCTGACCCCCTCGGGACAATATGGGCAGAGGCTATTTTTCCCCGGCTTTCGCCCGCCATCAACTATCATCAACCCTATTAAATATATATATTTTGGGTAAGAGAGGCGGCGATGTCTACGCCTCCCTCCCCACTCAATCCTGTATCCCAGCATATGGCCAATCAGGCCATCGAAAAACCGCACCTGTTGCGCGTTTTGGATGGCGAGATTTTGGATCCGCCGCCCTTGTGGCTGATGCGCCAGGCGGGGCGCTATCTGCCCGAATATCGCGCGCTGCGTGCGGACAAGGGTGGTTTCCTCGACCTATGCTATGACCCTGTGGCAGCAACGGAAATTACGCTGCAACCCATTCGCCGCTTTGGCTTTGATGGTGCGATCCTTTTTTCCGATATATTGGTGATCCCCCACGCTTTGGGGCAGAATCTATGGTTTGAAATGGGCGAAGGGCCGCGCCTCGCCCCGCCGCTGGTCGATGGCGCGCTGGATGCGCTCAGCGCCGCGCCCGAACTTCTGGCCCCCGTTATCGAAACGGTGCGCAGCGTGCGCGCTGCTTTGCCGCGAGAAACCGCCTTTTTGGGCTTTGCCGGCTCCCCCTGGACGGTTGCAACCTATATGGTGGCAGGGGCTGGCAGTCGCGATCAGGCCGCCGCGCGCCGTCTGGCCTATGGCGATCCGCTTGCGTTTGGCGCGCTCATCGATGCGATTGTCGCTGCCACCATCGATTATCTCGCCGATCAACTGGCAGCGGGGGTTGATGCGGTGCAATTATTTGATTCATGGGCGGGCAGCCTGTCGCCGGCACAGTTTGAACGCTGGGTGATTGCGCCCAATGCCGCAATTGTGGCGGGGCTGCGCGCGCGGGTGCCGGGCGCACGCATCATCGGCTTTCCCAAGGGCGCGGGCGGAAAATTGGCTGCTTATGCGCGCGAAACCGGGGTCGATGCGCTGGGGCTGGATGAAAGCGTTGATCCCCATTGGGCCAATAAAATCTTGCCTGAAAATCTGCCGGTGCAGGGCAATCTTGACCCGCTGGCGCTGATTGCAGGGGGTGATGCGCTGACCGGTGCGATTGACAATATCCGCGTCGCCTTTGCTGGTCGTCCGCATATTTTCAATCTGGGGCACGGGATTTTGCCCGACACCCCGATTGCCCATGTCGAAAGTCTGATTGCGCGGGTGCGCACGGCGCGAGCGGCGGCGTAATGATCGGCTTTCTAGGTAATTTTTACCTTTGGGTGGTGGCGCTCCACGTCATTTTCGTCATCTTCCTGATGGCAAGCCTGTTCATGATGCCGCGCTTTTTCATCTATCATCAAGAGGCGGAGGCGGGCTCGGCAGAGGCGGCGCGCTGGGTCGAGCGAGAGGCTAAATTGCGACGCATCATCATGAACCCGTCGATTTGCATGGTGTGGATTTTTGGGCTGATGCTGGCAGCCAATGGTGATTTCTGGCTGCAAGGCTGGTTTCTGGCCAAATTGGCGCTGGTGACCATCCTCTCCGCTTACCATGGCTGGCTGGTCGGCTATGCCAAGGCGCTGGCACGCGGCGAACAGCGCTGGAGCGGTAAAAAACTACGCCTGTTCAATGAGATACCTGGCATGATCGCCATTCCTGTCGTGCTGCTGGTTTTTACCAAACCATTTTAAACAGCCGTGATTTCGGAGCCGTGAAATATTCCATTTCACTCGAAATCACGCCATTTCCTTGGCCGACGCAATGAAATATTAGTCCGGTAATTCAGACCAGTATCGTAATAAACTATGCGCAATGGCAAAGGACGGCGGCATACCGAACCGGCTTTCATCGCCCGCGATGGCGGCGTGTACCTCTGCCTTGGTAACCCAGATTGCCGATTCCAATTCCTGAGTGTCGAGCGTGATGGCATCACCCTTTGCCTCTGCCAGACAGCCGATCATCAGTTGCGATGGAAAGGGCCAGGGCTGGCTGGCGACATAATCGACGCGCCCCGCAACCACCCCCGCTTCCTCGGCCAGTTCGCGGCGCACCGCCTCCTCTATTGATTCGCCCGGTTCGAGAAAACCGGCGAGCGCGGAATAACGCCCATGGGGAAAGCCCGCCTGACGCCCCAATAATGCCTTGCCTTCGAAGGTAGCGAGCATGATCACCACCGGGTCGGTGCGCGGGAATTGCGGCGTTTTGCAGGCGCAGCAGTCGCGCTGCCAGCCGCCGCGTGCAGCGCTGGTTTCGCCGCCGCAGGCTGCGCAAAAACGGTGGCGCTGGTGCCAATCAACCATCGAACGCGCCATGCCATAGAGCGCGGCATCACCGGGGCTGAGCATGGGAATGGTGCCCCATGCGCGGCGGGAGCGCGGGTCCAGAACGCGCCCCGGCGACAACAGGGTGACGAAATGTGCGCGCCCATCGACCATGCCGAGCAGCGCCAATTCGGCATCATCGGGGGTTTCGGCCATGCTGCCCCAGGCGAGCGCACCATCAGCACCTATCACCGGATCCAACCCATCGAGCAGCAATAATCGCGCAGTAAGCGAGCGGCTGAGCGCCGCCACCGCCGCTGTATCACCGCGCAGCGCATCGGCACGGTCAATATCAGCGCCGGTGAAAAATATATGGGGCGGCATGGCAATCCTAAGCTGTTGTAGCGCGCGCCAATGTCGCGGCGCGGGCATAAAGTGTCGGCAAACCCGCCGCTTCAATTTGGTCGAGTGGCCACCAGATAATCGGCGTATCACTGGCTGGCAACGCGCTTTCGTCCGCCGCCACGACGTCGAGCAACAGCGCGAAATGGGTGAATATATGCCGCACCCGCCCCAAACCCTGGGGTGGCGGGGCGGGCGGCATTGTTACCGCCGTCCATGGCGGGCCGGGTAGCGCGCGCATCCCACCCAATAATCCCTTGGCCGGGCGGGTGATAAGCGCAACCGCACCCTCCCGCACCACCCAGAGCGCGACGCCTTGGCGGGTCGGGCGCGGCGTTTTGGTGCGCCTGCGCGGCAATGTGCCCGCCAACCCCTGCCGTGCGGCGGCACAATCGCTGTGCAGCGGACAGGCGCTGCAATCGGGCGTCCGCGCG
>CAUJJQ010000106.1 GCA_963205285.1 Pseudomonadota bacterium
CATGGCCGAAAAGTTCAGATTCGAGCAGATTTTCAGGGATGGCGGCACAGTTGATGGCGATGCATTTTTGCGCCTTGCGCCCGCTAAGGTCGTGCAGCGCGCGCGCCAGCAATTCCTTGCCCGTCCCGCTCGCGCCCAGCAGCATGACCGACAGATTGGCCGGGGCCAATTTCTCGATCATCCGCACGACCTTGACCATTTCAGGGGCCGCAGTCACCAGCGCGCCCAAAGCGGTCGTCGCGCCCGGCACGGCGGCGAGCAGGCGGCGGTTCTCCGCCTCCAGCGCCGCGACATGAAATGCGCGTGCGACAATCGCCCCCAATTGGTCAAAATCGAGCGGCTTTTGGTAAAAATCCCATGCACCTGCCGCAATCGCACGACGCGCGCTGTCGCGGTCATTATGCCCCGATGCCACCACGACCTTGCAATGTGGGGCGAGCGCCAAAATCTCCGCCAAAGTGGCCATGCCTTCGCTGACCCCATCGGGATCGGGCGGCAGGCCAAGGTCGAGCGTGACGACCGCTGGTTCTTCAGCGCGCAACATGGTGATGGCGTCGGCCCGTGCGCCGGCAATCCGCACGTCATAATCGGCATAGGCCCATTTGAGCTGGGTCTGCAGTCCGGGATCATCCTCCACGACCAACAGCTTGGGCAACAGCTTGGGCAGGGATTGGGGCGCTTGTCCGCTTTGCATATTTTCCATCTTGCTCATGCCGCTGCGCTTTCGCTCGCGGGTGCCGCCGCCTTGAGGTGCAGGGTGAAAATGGTTCCCGCCCCTTCGTTGGAGGCGACATTCAGGGTGCCGCCCATCGCCTCTGCCAATTGGCGCGCCTGAAAGGCACCGATTCCAAAACCCCCCGCCTTGGTGGAACTGAAGGGGCGGAATAATTCATGCTGCATGAAGGCTTCGCTCATCCCGCAACCGCTGTCTTTGATGTCGAGGCAGATGTGCGTGTCGCTGCGCCGCAGTTCGATTTGCACCGGCGCATCCGCCCCACTCGCATCAATCGCATTTTGGGCGATGAGGGCGATCAACTGTTCGATGGTCGCACCATCACCCACTGCCCAAAATTCCCCCGCACCGTGGATTTCGACCGCGTGACGCAGCTGGAGGGTGAGCGCGGCGCGCGCTACCAATGCGCCGAGTTCCACCGGATGCAGCGCGTCGATCTGCACCCTGCCCTGTCCGCGCAATTTGTCGGTCAACTGGCCGAGGCGTTCGGCGCTCAATTTGAGCGTGGCGACCATATCCTCCCGAAAAGCGGGGTTTTGGCCATGGCGTTCGGCGTTACGGGACAGGAGCGCCATCTGGCTCGCCAGATTTTTAACATCGTGCATGACAAAGGCAAAACGACGGTGAAATTCCTCAAACCGTGCAGATTCGGCGAGCGCACTGCTGCTGCGCGCTTCGGCGAGGTGGAGCGCGGCCTGCCGCGCTGCGGCGCGCAACAGGTCAAAATCCTCCCAATCCAGGACGCGGTCGAGCGGTGGGCGATCGATGATCAGCATCGCGTCCAATTGCTCCCCATGGAGTAGCGGGACGATGATCCAATGGTCGCGCGCGGCAAGCAAAGCATCGGGAATGGCGGCAATTTCACGCGGCGGGGCCGTGCCCGCGCGCGCTTCGTCGATCTGAATGATGCGCACTTCGCGGCTGAGATACTGGCCGAGCATCGCCCAGTCGAGCGTACGCAGCCCGCTGGTGCAGGCGCTTGGCGATGCGACAAATCCGTCCGCGTTGCGCCCGATCAGATGGCCAGCCGGACTGCCGACAATATCGCTGAGCGCGCGCACGACCCGGCCGTCAATATCCTGCCCATCCGCGTTGGCTGCAATGGGTGCATGCAAAGTTGCCGAGAAGCGCATCCATTCGGCGCGATAATCATAGCGATGCGCAAAAAAATGCTTGGCAATCCAAACCTGCGCATAGGCGCGAAACCGCCGCGAGAGCAGAATGAGCATGCCCACCCCTGCACCGGTGAGCAGCAAGCCGCCCTGCGCCGTCGCCGTGTAGAAATGCCCACTGCCCGGCAGCAATACCGACAAGAGCGCGAGCAGCGCCAGCCATGCCGCAACCACCGTCGCGCCGATCGAACGCAGCGCCGCCGGGCGTGACAGCCGCACCGGCTGCGTCGCCGGGCGCAACAGCGCCAGTGTCAATGCACCGAGCGCCAGCCCAACCGGCAGCGGGCGTAGCGCCGCAAGCAGCATCGCGGGTGCATTGCCGAAATAGCTGATCGCATAGAGGTTGAGGTCATATCCCCACAGGAGGCCGAGCGCGATGACCGGCAGGCCGATGTCGTGGGTGCGGTCGCGGTGTCCGGCGGCATGGACATTATGGAGTAGAACGAGCCCGCCCGCCAACACCAGCATCATGATCGATTCGACCTGCACCCACATGATGACCGGCTTCAGCCCCATGACGGCGGGCAAAGCGAGCAGCACCATCAGCAACGCCTGCACACTGGTGAGGCCCACATAAATCCAGCCGATGGGGGACAGGCGGCGCGACGGTGAGCCGGCACCTGCGACATGTGCGAGGAACCACAACCAGCCGAGGTTGCGTCCCGATTCCATCACCAGCGCGGCAAAGCTGAACTGCCCGAAAAGCGCAACAAAGCCCAGCCACACCCCCGTCATGCCCAATGCCGCAACGAGCGCCAGCGGCATCGCCCGCCGCGCGAGCAATAATGCCCCGGCGAGTAGCAGAAACAGCCCCGACAAAATCAGGAAAATAGTGTTGATCCACGCGACCAGACTTGGGGTCAGCATCAACGTGCCCCTTCGGGCCAGACGACAACGCGCACGGTTTGCAACAGGATCAAAAGGTCGAAAAAGGGCGTGTAATTTTTGGCGTAATAAAGGTCATATTCCAGCTTTGCGCGCGCATCCTCCACCGATGCGCCATAGGGATAATTGATCTGCGCCCAGCCAGTCAGCCCCGGCTTCACCATATGGCGTTCGGCATAATATGGGATATGTTTTTCCAGGTCGGCGACAAATTCGGGGCGTTCGGGGCGCGGGCCGACAAAGCTCATCTCCCCCTTCAACACATTCCACGCCTGCGGGATTTCATCGATGCGGGTCTGGCGCAGAAATTTGCCGATCCGCGTGATGCGCGGGTCATTTTCCGCCGCCCAGATCGCCTTGCCGCCCGCCTCTGCATCCGAACGCATCGAACGGAATTTGATAATCTGATAGGGTTCGCCATAAAGGCCGACGCGCGTCTGGCGGTAGAAAATCGGCCCCTTGCTGTCGAGCCGCACCGCAATGGCAGCGCCGATGGTGAGCGGCAGGGTCAGCAGCAGCACCGAAATGCTGGCAAGGATGTCAAAAGCGCGCTTCGCCAGTTTGGACAGCCGCTGTCCGGCGGTGAAACCATCGGAAAAAATAAACCAGCTGGGGTTGACGGTGGCGAGGTCGACGCGCCCCGTCTCCCGTTCCAGAAAGCTCGATATTTCATTGACATAAACGCCGGTCGTCTTGACGCGCAACAAGTCATCGAGGGGGAGGGCATTGCGCCTTTCCTCCAGCGCCAGCACCACTTCATTGGCACCCAGTTGCAGCACATGGTCGGACAGGTTGATGATGTCGTTACGGTGCATCGCCCCTGCAACCACCGGCGCCTTGTCGGTCATCGATACAAATCCGACTACCGCAAAGCCACTGCCGGGGCGCTTTGCCAGTGCCTCTATCCGCGCCGCACGCTCGCCCGCGCCGAGCAGCAATATCCGACGCTGGAAATTCTTGGGGTTGATCTGTTTGACGATGAGGAGGCGGAGCAACGCCGGCAGCAAAATCGCCAGCGGCATCGCATAGGCGAGGTTGGATCGCCACAGCGCCACCTGTGGCAGGATGAAATATAGCGTGGCGAGCAGGATGACCGCGACGCTGACCGCCGCTAATTGCCGCATCAACATATAATGCAGCGATTGGAGCGCCTGTGTGCCATATACGCCAACCGCCGACATACCCAATTGGACGACAATCGCAAAGCTGAGCAGCGCGGCGAAGCGCTCCGCCGCTGGCGTAATGGCCATATCAATCTGCCATGCGCGGATCACCCAGGCGCATTCGGCCGCCAGCAACAGCGCCAGAAAGTCCGCCAGCGCCAGCGCGAGCACCGCGCGCGAAATATAATGTTTGAACAGGCGGATCATCGTTGCAAAATGCGCTCATACAGGCAGTGAATGGCCTTTCTTAGCATGACCATCTTGCCTGTCGGTTAATTTTACACTTTCGACCCAAAAGGATTTGCACATGAAAAGCCGTGCCGCCGTCGCATTTGCCGCCAATCAGCCGCTGGAAATCGTCGAGGTGGATGTGGCGGGTCCGCGCGCGGGCGAAGTGTTGGTCGAAATCATGGCTACCGGCATCTGCCATACCGACGCCTATACGCTGGACGGTTTGGATAGCGAGGGGCTGTTCCCGTGCATCCTGGGGCATGAGGGGGCGGGCATCGTGCGCGAAGTGGGAACGGGCGTCACCAGCGTCGTGCCGGGTGACCATGTCATCCCGCTCTACACCCCAGAATGCGGCCAGTGCAAAAGCTGCCGATCAGGCAAGACCAATTTATGCACCGCCATCCGCGCGACGCAGGGCAAGGGCGTGATGCCCGACGGCAGCAGCCGCTTTTCCTACAGGGGACAGCCGATATTCCATTATATGGGCTGTTCGACATTTTCGAACTTCACCGTCCTGCCCGAAATTGCCCTCGCCAAAATCCGCAAGGACGCGCCCTTTCAGACCAGTTGCTACATCGGCTGCGGGGTTACAACCGGGGTCGGCGCGGTGACCAACACCGCCAAAGTGGCAGCCGGTGACAGCGTTGCCGTTTTCGGATTGGGCGGCATCGGCCTAAACGTCATTCAGGGGGCAAAGATGGTCGGCGCCGCGCCGATCATCGGCATCGACATCAACCCCGAACGCGCCGCATGGGGCGAAAAATTCGGCATGACCCATTTCATCGATGCGCAGGGCAAATCGCGCGAGGAAATGGTCGCGGCCATAGCGGCGCTGACCGACGGCGGGGCCGATTTCAGCTTTGACGCGACCGGCAATACCGACGTTATGCGCACCGCGCTCGAATCCTGCCATCGCGGCTGGGGCACCAGCATCATCATCGGCGTTGCCGAAGCGGGTAAGGAAATATCGACCCGTCCCTTTCATTTGGTGACCGGGCGCTATTGGCGCGGCACCGCCTTTGGCGGGGCAAAGGGGCGCAGCGATGTCCCCAAAATCGTCGATCTATATATGGATGGCCAAATCGCCATCGACCCGATGATCACCCATCTGCTCAGCCTCGATGAAATCAACAAGGGGTTTGAACTGATGCACGCAGGGCAAAGCATCCGTTCGGTGGTGGTGTTTTAGCGTGATTTTGAGTGAAATGGCTCATTTCACCGCTCGGAAATCCGCCAAGATATGAAGCCGAGACACGGGCATATATTGTGCCCCGGCGTATGCAGGGGGCGTCCTCTTTGTGCCCCTGCGAGGGCAGGGGCTTAGGGGCGAAACCTCCTGCCCTGCCACGCTAGGCTCCT
>CAUJJQ010000107.1 GCA_963205285.1 Pseudomonadota bacterium
GCGATTGCCGCCATATTCAACAAAGGCTGCTTGTAACGAAGGTTCTACCCGCGTCACTTTGGCTAGATAAATATTGCCTTTGAGCTGTTTATGCTCAGCCGATTCGAAGTCAAATTCCTCGATCCGGTTTCCTTTGACGACGGCAACGCGGGTTTCCTCCCGGTGCCGTGCGTCGATCAACATACGCGTGGACATGTAAAATTCTCCGGCTCCGCCGCCCGCACCATTGGGGCGGGGCGGAAGGAGCGATTAAGGCGGCGCACGCTGCCAGCGGTGGGGCGACCCGTTGGGCCGTTCCCGCACACGCCAAAATTGGCGGCGGCATCGAAACTAAAGTTTGGGAATGGCCGGTGTCTGTCACCTGCCGGCTATGTGGATAAAAGGGCGCGCGCACACCGCCCAAGCCCCGCACCTGTCCAGCATCGCCGGTCAGAGGTGAAGGGTTAAAATGGACGGGCATTCGCTCTCTTTCGGTTCGATGGCAACAAAGGCCCGTTTGACAGGGCGCGCTCGTCACCAGCAAATTTCGTCATCCCGGCCAGATAGTGGCGCATCGGCGCGGCACAGGCGCGGGACGCCGCACTGCTAGCAGTCAAAGCCGCGCGGGGCAACAGGCGGAGCGATGGTCAGGTGCGAATCATGACCAACGCACCGTTAACCGCTTTCATGAAGCGTGAATTACCGCCGCGCATGCCAATGGGGGCAGGATTGGCGCGCTGCGAAAGGTGCAATTCACCCTTCGGGTTTGTCGCCAACGCCAGTTTTTGAGGCCGGTGCAACGCATGACAAAGCGACACTCGACGAAGGCAGGGTTAATTCGCCATAAGGGCAAGGTGCTAAGCCTGTTTGCCCTTGCCGCTGCCATATTTCCCGTATCGCCCGCGCTTGCCGGCGTGCTGACGGCTGTGGAGGTTAGCGGCAATGACGTGACGCTCAGCTTTGATGCGCCGGGCGGCGAGGTTGCGGCGCTGGCGCTCGATAATCCCAACCGTATCGCTATCGATATTGCCGGGCACAGCCCGGGGATGCCGGTTGCCGCATCCGGCGGGGCAGTGCGCAGCGTCCGGCAGGGTCGCATGGCGGGGCAGGGGGTGCGCATCGTGCTCGACCTCAACGCACCAATGGGTATCGGTGGCATCCAATATTCGCCCGACGGTCGGCAAATCAGCCTTCATATCGGTCCGGGCCTCGGCACAGAGGGGCGGGCAACATCGCCGGTTGGCGGGTTGCCGACCCTTGCCATGGCGCGGATGGTCGAACGACGTTATTCGGTGACGGTGCCGATTGGCACACCGGCTACCAGCCTGCCGCTTCCCACCATCGATGGGCCGAATAATCCGGCGTTGCCGCTGGTGGTGGTAGATGCGGGCCATGGCGGGCATGATCCGGGCGCAATTTCGCCCGATGGCCGTTATCATGAGGAGGATGTGACGCTCGCCATCGCGCGGCGGGTGCGCGACGCACTGGTCGCCAGCGGGCGGGTGCGCGTGGCGCTGACTCGCGATTCGGATCGTTTTTTGGTGCTGGAGGAACGATACGGTCTCGCGCGGCGATTGGGCGCTGACCTGTTCATTTCTATCCACGCCGATTCGGCGGAAAATGTCGGGGCCACTGGCGCGTCGATCTACACCCTCTCCGAAACCGCGTCGGATCGCGAAGCATCGCGGCTGGCCGCGCGCGAAAACCGCGCCAACATCTTGAACGGCATCGACCTTGGCGGCGAAAATGCCGATGTCCGGTCGATACTGATTGATCTGGCGCAGCGCGAAACGATGAACCTGTCGGTTGATTTTGCGCGCACGCTGCAACGAACGGCGGGTAGCGACATCCCCTTTCGCCAAGCCGCATTGCGCCACGCGGGGTTTGTTGTGCTAAAGGCGCCCGACATGCCATCGGTGCTGCTCGAAACCGGCTTTATCTCCAACAGCGAGGATGCGGCACGGCTGGCGAGCGCCGGTGGTCAGGGCGCGATTGCGCGCGGCGTGCGCGAAGCGGTGCTGACCCATTTCGCCCGCCGTCTCGATAATCCGCAAGGCGCAACGACCATCGCCGCGCGGCGGTAACGGCGATATAAATGGCTGTCATTGCCTGTCGCCAAGCCGCCAAGAACAACCCACCCGCTGACCCCATCCGTCAAGTGGGAGGGGGACATAATCCTTTGCGCCTCGCTCGCAAATCCCGACCCAAAATGATCGGGATTTGCCTTAAACCGCTACCTCTTCCATCGTTGGCCAATCAACATAGCCTTCCGGCCCCGGCGAATACCAGATGCGGAAATTATCGGGGGTCAGGGCCGCCCCCAAGCGCAGCCGTTCGGCCAGATCGGGGTTGGCGATATAGGGGCGGCCAAAGCTAATACCGTCGGCCAGCCCGCTTGCCAGATCCTCCGCACAATTTTCGCCATCATATTCCTGATTGAGGATCATCGGCCCAGTAAAAACCTGTCGGATATGCGGGGAAATACGCGGCACGTCGGTCCGGCCAAATTCGCCATAGGCGCGCTGTTCGCGCAATTCCAAAAAGGCGATGCCGATCCGGTTCAACTCCGCCGCTGCGGCGGTGAACAGCGGCACCGGGTCGCTGTCATCGCACCCTTGGGTTTCGCCATTGGGCGACAGGCGCACCGACACCCGCCCACTGCCCAACGTATCGACCAGCGCTTGGGCGACTTCGCTTAGCAGGCGGATGCGGTTTTCCACTGACCCGCCATAGGCATCATCGCGCAAATTGGTGCCATCGCGCAAAAATTGGTCGATCAGATAGCCGTTGGCACCATGGATCTGCACCCCGTCAAAGCCAGCCGCCATCGCATTTTTGGCCGCTGCGACATAATCGGCGACGATGCCCGGAATCTCCTCCACCCGCAGCGCGCGCGCCGCGACATAGGGTTTTTTCTCCCCCGGCACATGGGCAAAGCCCGGGGCGGTCGTGTCCGACGCCGAAACTGGCTGCGCGCCACCCAGAAAATCCGAATGGACAAGCCGGCCCATATGCCAGAGCTGACAGATTATCCGCCCGCCCGCTGCATGGACGGCATCGGTCACCGGTTGCCACGCCGCAACCTGTGCATCCGACCATATGCCCGGTGCCGATGGCCAGCCCAAGCCCTGCTGCGAAATCCCCGTTGCTTCAGTAATTATCAGCCCGGCGGACGCGCGCTGCGCATAATATGCGGTCTTTAATTCGGTTATCGGCACATGGCCATTTGCGCTGCGCCCGCGCGTCAACGGGGCCATTAAAATGCGGTTGGGGGCGGCGATATCGCCAAGCTGGATCGGGTCAAACAGGCTGGTCATTGCATTTCCTTGGACGGATAAGAACGGCATAGCTAGGGAAGCAGGCGACACGTCGCAAGATACTAGGTTGCCAATTAAAACTTTTCTATGACCAAGGTCGACTCTCCCCCCAATTTGACGCTGGCGTTCATCGCGCTGTTGGTCGGCAATGCCGCATTGGCAAGCGGGCCACATTTCGTCCGGCTGGCCGATACCGGGCCGGTTGCCGCCGCATTCTGGCGGCTGGCGCTGGCACTGCCGCTGTTGTGGTTTTTCGCATGGCGGCAAAGCGCGCGCGAAGCGACGCCGCTCTTACCGCGTGGTTGGGCGCTGGTTTTGGCGCTGGCGGGCGGGCTGTTTTTCGCCGCCGATCTGGCGAGCTGGCATGTCGGCATTTTGATGACCAAAATGGCCAATGCGACCTTGTTCGGTAACACGGCATCCTTGATTCTGCCGCTGGCGACGTTGATCGCGGCGCGGCGCGGCCCCACAAGGTTCGAAGCCCTGGCGCTGGGTGCGGCCATCGCGGGTGCGTTTATCCTGATGCGCGAAAGCCGTGATGCTGGCGCGGCGCGGTTGACGGGGGATTTGCTCTGCGTGCTCGCGGGCGTCCTCTATGCGGGCTATATGCTGGCGATGCAGCGGGCGCGCGCGACGCTGTCGCCATGGGCGGCGCTGGGGCTGGCGACGGCGGCGGGCGTGCTGCCGCTGCTGGCGACCGCAGCGGCGCTCGGCGAAAATATCCTGCCGGGGAATTGGACCCCCCTCCTCCTCCTCAGTTTCACCAGCCAGATTGTCGGCCAGGGATTGTTGATTTACGCGCTGCCGCATTTTTCGGCGCTCGTCGTTGGCCTGACGCTCCTCACCCAACCGGCGACCGCCGCGCTGATCGGCTGGCTGGCGCATGGCGAGCGGCTGAGCGGTAGTGATTATCTGGGCGCAGGGCTGTTAGCGCTGGCGCTGGTCATCATCCGCATGCCCGGTGGTGGGCGTAATGATGCGCCATCTGGTGCGGGCAGCAACAATTGATTATGACCGTCGATATGGCTGCAAAACAAACCACCAAAGATGATCTAACGCTCGATGAAATGCGCAGTCTGCTTGCGCCCCATGTTGCGCGCCACGCCGCCTTTGACGGCTGGGGGGATGGAGCGGTTGCCGCTGCTGCGGCGGATTGCGGTCTCGATGCAGGGCTTGCCCGCATTGCCATGGGCAAATCGCCCACCGACCATATTGATGCATGGTTTGCCCATGTCGATGGCGCGATGCGCGCCGCGCTCCCTGTTGAAACGCTCAGCCAAATGGGGATGACGCGGCGGATTACTGCGCTCATCGAAGCGCGGCTGGATATTTTATCGCCGGAGCGGGAGGGGCTGCGCCGTGCCATCGCCATCCTCGCGCTCCCCACCAACGCCGCCCATGCCGCGCGGCTCGCGTGGCGCAGCGCGGATGCAATGTGGCGGCAGGCTGGCGACACGGCGAGCGATTTCAACCATTATACCAAACGCATGACTTTGGGCGCGGTCTACACATCAACCATCGCGGTTTTCATCAATGATGACAGTGAAAATCAGGCCGAAACGCGGGCATTTCTGGCCCGGCGCATCGCCAATGTGATGCAATTTGAAAAATGGAAGAGCAGTGTGCGCGATCGGCGGATTATGCGTCCCAGCCTGACACACTTTATCAGCTGCCTGCGTTACCCCCGGCACTGAAACTGGCGATGCCGCCACCATATCGGGCTTGCCAAGGCGGCAGATATTGATAATGGCTCGCAATATGCGCGACTCCCCCCTCAATCTGGCAAGCTTGCCCGTCGGTGCGCGGGCGCACATCACCCATGTCGATTGGGACAGCATCGATGCCGCATCGGCGCGCCGGTTGCGCGAACTGGGGCTGGATGTCGGCGTTGATGTAGAGGCTTTGCACCGGGGCAGCCTGTTCGCGCGCGACCCGATGGCGGTGCGCGTCGGGCGGATGCGCATCATCCTGCGCCTAGTCCATGCCGCCGCATTTCATCTGGAACCCGCAGCATGAGCGCGCGGCCGCTGGTTGCGCTGATTGGCAACCCCAATGCCGGAAAAACCAGTCTGTTCAACGCGCTGACCGGCGCGCGGCAAAAGGTTGGCAATTAC
>CAUJJQ010000108.1 GCA_963205285.1 Pseudomonadota bacterium
CGGTGCAATGGCGCGCTGCCAGATCCATCAACGCCTGGGCAAAATCGCCCGCCCGCTCGTTTGGCCATAGCTGCGCGGCAGCGGCTGTAACTTCACCCTTTGCGGGGGGCAGTGGGGTCATAATCGCAAAAAGCCGCGCGACGACGCGCAGGATATTGGCGTCGATGGGGATGGTCTGCTGGCCAAAGGCGATGGCGGCAATCGCCGCAGCGCTATAGGGGCCGACCCCGGGCAGGCGCAGCAACTCGGTTTCGGTGGCGGGGAACTGCCCGCCATATTGGTCGACCAGTTTCTTGGCACAAGCAATCAGGCTGCGCGCGCGGGCATAATAGCCAAGCCCCGCCCACTCGGCCATCACATCGGCTTCGTCCGCCACCGCGAGCGCGGCCAGATCGGGCCAGCGCGCCACAAAGCGCAAAAAACGCGGGGTCACCGCGCTGACGCCGGTTTGTTGCAACATCACCTCTGACAGCCAGACGCGATAGGGGTTGGGCTGGCCCCCTTCACCCGGCGGGTGACGCCATGGCAGTTGGCGGGCGTGGACATCATACCAGTCGAGCAGTTTTTGCGCCGCCGCGCGGGCAGGGGTGCTGACAATGTTGCGGCTGGCGGGCATCGCCTTGCTATGGCATGACGGCGGCCATGGCAAAAGCACCCAAAACGGTAAAGCGGGCGAACGGGCGCAGCGCCAAGAATAGTGCCAAGAGCAGTGAACGCGTTGGCGCGCCGCGCGCGATTGCCGATTTGTTGCCCGGTATTGGCGACAAGGCGTTCCGCCGTTTTGGCTTTGTCCAATCGTCTGTCCTGTTGCGCTGGTCCGAAATAGTGGGGGACAGGCTGGCCGCGCGCACCAAACCCCTGTCGCTGCGCTTTCCACGCGGCAAGCAGCAAGATGGCACGCTCCACATCGCGGTGGAGGGCGCGCATGGTCCGATCATCCAGCTTGCCATCCCCGAAATTATAGAACGGGTAAATGGCTTTTTTGGCTATCGCGCGGTCAGCCAGATTAAATTGCAACAGGGCCGCGCGCCGCGCGCGCCAGCGCCGGTAACACCCGCGCCACCGCCCCCCGAAATCGCTGCTCCGTCACCCCGGGCAGTGGCGGCGCTACGTTCGATTGCCGACCCGCAATTGCGCACGGTGCTGGAGGGACTGGCCGCCGCGCTGGCGCATGGATCGACAGGTGACGGCGGCAAAAAAAGCGGATAGGGAGTGGCCATGCATAAACTGACTACAAATGTCATTTCATTCCTGCGGCGCGGCAATCGGCTGTTGTTTCTACCCCTGATTTTGGGGTTGGCGGGAACGGCACTCGCAACACCTGTGGCGGTTAATTGGCTGAGCCGCATCGCCATTGGCGCGGGCGGTTCGCATATCATGGGTAACCCGGCAGCGCGCGTGCGCCTGACCGAGTATGAAAGCTATACCTGCCCGCATTGTGCGCATTTCACCGCTGAATCGGGGCCAGCAATCGGTGCGCGTTTTGTCGCGCCGGGCAATGTCAGCGTCGAAGTGCGGCATATTTTGCGCGACCCGATTGATTTTGCGATGACCGTGGCGGTCAACTGCGGGTCATCGGCGCGTTTTTTTTCGCGGCATGAGGCGATGATGGCCGCACAGAGCGGGATTTTTGCGCGCGTGCAGGCCCTGCCAGCCGCGACGATTGAACGTTGGGGGCAGGTGGCGGGCGGCCAGCGTCTGCGCCGGATTGCCGATGACAGCGGTGTGACTGCCTGGATGCAGGGCCGCGGCTTTACGGCGGCGCAAATCAACCAATGTTTTGCGGATACCGCGATGCACCAACGCTTGCTCGCCATGTCGAATGCGGCCGGCGCGGCGGGTATTAATGCGACACCGATGTTCGCCATCAACGGCCAGACACAAGCGATCAACAATGTGTATGATTGGGCTACCCTCTCGACCGCGCTCAGCCACGCCGTCGGCCAATGAAACGGAACAAGCAGATAAAGGAAATTTGGATGCGCAAGATTTTTTCCCTTTCGCTGGCGGGTGCGCTGGCACTCACCCTGGCCGCGTGCGGCAGCGGTGGTGATGCGGGTGCGACCAGCGGCGAAGCTTTGCCCAAGGTCGCAGCGCCTGCGGGGCAAAACTGGTCGGCGATGGTGCGGGCGACCGACGAAGGCTTTTTAATGGGCAACCCCGATGCGCCCATCAAAGTGGTCGAATATGGGTCGCTGACCTGTTCGCACTGCGGCGAATTTTCGCAGACCAGTCATGAAGAACTGCGCCGTGATTTCATCGACACAGGCCGGGTAAGCTTTGAAATGCGGCCCTTCATCCGTGACCCGCTCGACCTCAGCATGGCGGTGGTCGCTGCCTGTCAGGGGCCGGAACGATTCTTCCCCCTCGTCGATAGCCTCTACGCTGGCCAGAACGCGATTTTGGAAAACGCCAGCGCCGTGTCGCAAAGCAGCGCCGCGCAGTTGCAGAACATTCAGAATCTACCTGAAAATCAGCGAATTCCGGCGATGGCACAGATTTTCGGGGTCGCCAATATCTTTGCCGCGCGCGGGGTTTCAGCGGACGTGGTGACCCGGTGCATTGGTGATGCAGCGGCGGTGCAACGGCGCGTCGAAGTCACCTCCAACGCGGTGCAGCGTTACGAAGTGAATGTCACCCCGACCTTCATGATCAATGGCGCGATCGCCAGCGATGTCGCCACTTGGCCGCAAATGCGCGACAAATTGCGCGCGGCCGGCGCGCGTTAAGCCGATCGGTCGGGGGCGGAAATTGACGGCCGGACGGGCAAGCGGGTGGGGGGCGAAATGCGCATAACCCGCCTGCGCCTGTCCGGCTTCAAAAGTTTCGTCGAGCCGACTGATTTGATTATCGCGCCGGGGTTGACCGGCATCGTCGGTCCCAATGGCTGCGGCAAATCCAACCTGCTCGAAGCGATCCGCTGGGTGATGGGCGAATCATCGCCCAAATCGATGCGCGGCGGCGGGATGGAGGATGTGATTTTTGCCGGAACCGACGGGCGTCCGGCGCGCGATTTCGCCGAAGTTTCCCTGATGTGTGAGGGGGATGGCAGCCTGCTCCCCCCCAGTATCGCGGCGGGCGATGACAGTCAGTTTGAAGTGACCCGCCGGATTGAACGTGGTGCGGGCAGTGCCTATCGGGCCAATGGCCATGATGTGCGGGCAAAGGATGTCGCGCTGATTTTCGCCGATGCGGCGACCGGCGCGCATAGTCCGGCACTGGTGTCGCAGGGCAAGGTTGCATCGATTATCGCCGCCAAGCCGCAGGAACGGCGCCTGCTGCTCGAAGAAGCAGCGGGGATTTCGGGGCTACATGTCCGGCGCAAGGATGCTGAACAGAAATTGCGCGCTACAGAGACAAATTTGGCGCGTGTCGCCGATATGCTGGGCGATATGGCGAGCCGCGCGGGTGCGCTCAGGCGGCAGGCGCGGGCCGCCGAACGCTATGCCAAATTGACCGATGCCATTCGCATCGCCGAAGCGCGGATGATCTATGCGCGTTGGCGCGAGGCAGCGGCAGCGGCGGATGCTGCACGGGCAGAGGCGGCAAGCGCCGATGCGGCGGTCGATGCCGCTAATGCCGCGCAAGCAGCAGCGGCATCCGCGCAGGGCGCGGCGGCAACGCGACTCAGCAGCGCGCGCGAAGCGGCCAATGCGGCGCGCGAGGCGGAACATATTTCCTCCGTCGAATTGGCGCGCCAACGCAGCGAGGCCGAGGCACTGCGCCAACGCCTGCTTGACCTGGAGGGGGAGGCAAGCCGCCTCCACCGCGATCGGGAGGCGGAGGATGCGCTGGCCCGTGAAGGGGCGGCGGCGATTGTCCGGCTCGAAGCGGCGGCAAAGGAAGCGGCGGCACGGCGCGGCAGCCTGTCGGGGACGCGCGGCGCGCTCGATACGGGTCTGGCCCGCGCCGCCGATGTTGCGCGCGACGGGGATGTTGCGCTCGCCGAAGCGCGCGCCGCCATGGCGCATGCCAGCGCCGAACGGCGCATCGCCGATGCCGCACTGGCAGAGGCAGAGCGCCGGCACCAGCGGGTGAGCGCCGATGGCGCGCGGATCGCCAGCGAAATTGCCGCGCTGGGCGATGGTGACCAACTCGATCAGGCGGCGCAGGCGGCGACCCGGACCGCCTATACTGCGGCAAATGCGCTGGTGGCTGCAGAGGGGGCGCTTGCCGAAGCCGCGATTCAACGCGAAACAGCGCGTGAGGCAGCGGAGGGGGCCAGTGCAGCCCTGGGTGAAGCGCGCGCCGCGCTGACCGCGTTGGAGCGGGAAGCGGCGGCACTCCAACGATCTTTGAGCAACGCCAGCGGCGCAGCGGTGCTCGATGTCATAAGCGTGGATGCGGGGCTGGAGGCAGCGTTGGCAGCCGCGCTCGCCGATGATTTGGCCGCGCCCGTTGCCGAAGCCGATGGCGCATATGGCTGGGCGGGGGCAACCGCCGGGCGCGATGATCCGCCGCTCGATCGGGCGCTCACCCCGCTTGCGCAATATGTGCGCGCGCCTGCGCAATTGGCGCGGCGACTGGCGCAAATTGGCCTCGCCGATGCGGACAGGGGGCAAAAATTGGCGGTTGGTCAGCGGTTGGTGACGCGCGAGGGGCATATGCGGCGCTGGGACGGCTTTGTGACCGCAGGTGCCGGGGCGGGAGCGGCGGAGCGGCTCGAACGCGCGAACCGGCTGCAGGCGCTCAATGCGCAAATCCCCGAAGTGGCAGCGCGCGTCGTGCGCTTGGTCACCGGACATGATGCGGCGCGTGGTGCGCAGGAGCGGGCGGAGGCGCAGCAAAATGCGGCGCGCGTGCGCCTGCGCGATGCCGAAACCGCCGCGCGCGATAATCGCCGCACCGCCGATACAGCAGAAGGCGCGTTACAACGCTATCGCGCATCGTCGGCGCATATCGCCGAACGGCAGAGTGCGCAGCAGGGCGATGCGGCGGAGGCGGCGCGGCTGCTCGGTGAAGCGCGCGCGAACCTTTCTGCGCTGGGCGACGGTGCGGCGCTGCGCGACCTGCTCAGCCAATGCGAAGCGGCGGCGAATGATGCGCGCACGGCGCTCGGCGCAGCGCAGGATGCCATCGCAACGCATGCCCGCGAAATTGCAGCGGCGGCGGGGGCGGAGGCGGAGGCGCTTGCCGAAGCGCGCGGGTGGAAGGCACGGGCGGGCGAAGCCGCGCGGCGGATCAACGCCATGGCGGCGCGCGCGGCGGAGGTTGCGGCGCAGCTCGACACGCTGGCGGACAAGCCCCAAGCCTATGGCGATGCGATTGCGGCGGCGGAAACCGCGCGCAGCGATGCGCATCAGGCGGTCATCGCCGCGCAGGGGGAGGAAAGCGCGGCTATGCTGGCCTTGCAGGGGGCTGAAGGCGCGCTTGCCACCGCGCGCGAGGCGCTGTCCAGTGCGCGCGAAGAACGCGCCGGTGCTGCTGCGCGTGCTGACAATGCGGAGGGGCGGCGCATCGAAATGGGCCGGATTTCGGGGGAGCGTTTTGCCTGCCCGCCGCCCCTGCTGCCGACGCAGGCAGGCTTTGCCGAGGAGGATGTCGCCCATCCGCAGGGCGAAAGCGCCGAGCATGAACGGCTGATGGGGGAGCGGGAGCGTATCGGCCCGGTTAATCTCATCGCGGCGGAGGAATTGGCGACGCTGGAGGGGGAAATGGCCGGCGCGACCGCGCAATCGGAGGAACTGGCCCAAGCGGTTAACCGGCTGCGCGGTTCCATTGGCCATTTGAACCGCGAAGGGCGCGCGCGCCTGACCGATGCATTCACCAAGGTTGACGGGCATTTCCAGCGGCTGTTCACTAGCCTGTTCGGCGGCGGCACCGCCCATCTGGCGCTGGTCGAATCGGATGATCCGTTGGATGCAGGGCTGGAAATCATGGCCCAGCCGCCCGGTAAGAAATTGGCGACGCTGACCCTGCTGTCGGGCGGCGAGCAGGCGCTGACCGCGATTGCGCTGATATTTGCGCTGTTCCTCACCAATCCGGCCCCCATCTGCGTGCTGGATGAGGTGGATGCGCCGTTGGACGATGCCAATGTCGAACGTTTCTGCGACCTGCTCCACATGATGGTGGGTGAGACCGCCACCCGCTATCTGATTGTCACGCATAATGCGGTGACGATGGCGCGGATGCACCGTTTGTTCGGGGTGACCATGGTCGAACGCGGGGTGTCGCGGCTGGTCAGCGTTGATTTGAACGCAGCGGAGCAATTATTGGCGGCGGAGTGAGGGCTAGAGTGATTTCGAGTGAAATGGAACATTTCACGGCCCGGAAATCACGGAAAACAAGGACAATTAGAGCCTGTTCCGTTTCAATCTAATCGAAATAGGCACTAAGCGATCATCACCATCCTTGCTTGTTAACCCCAATATAATAGCATCGCCGCATGATCGATATTCCGATGATTGAAACCCCGCGTTTCCGGCTGCGCGCCGCACGGCGCGATGATTTTGACGAATATGCCCGCATGTGGGCCGATGAACGCACGACACGCTTTATCGGCGGTGCGCCGCGTGACCGCACAACTAGCTGGGCCAAATTCCTTGCCATGCCGGGGCTGTGGGCGCTGATGGGCTATGGCTATTGGATTTTTGCCGAACGGGACGGCGACCGACCGATGGGCGGCGGCGGCTTTTCCAATTTTGAGCGGGGTATTGCTGGCCTCGAACGCTTTGCAGAAGCGGGTTGGGCAATTGAACCCGATTGGTGGGGCAAGGGCGCGGTGAGTGAGATTATGGCCGCCGCCCTCGTCTGGGGCGATGCGCATCTGCCCGGCACCGGCGTGCGCTGCATCATCGATGATGGCAATGGCGCATCGCACCGTGTTGCCGAAAAACTGGGCTTTCAGTCGCTGGGGGCCGTCCCCTTTGGGGAGGGGACGACCAACCTCTACCACCGCGATTTTATGCGCTGAAAATTACGCCGCGCATTGCATCGGCTCGGCCATATCCTCGACCATGACGATGGCTTCGACCGGGCCGCTGCGTGCACGGCTGTAACGGATTGTCCGTGCGCCGGTCGCACGAAAGCCGATTTTGGCGAGCACGCGGCCCGATGCCGGATTGTCGACATAATGGACAGCGTGGATAGGCGGCAGATTGTGCGCCCGCGCCATCGCCATCGCCGCACGAGCGGCTTCGCTGGCATAGCCAAACCCCCAACAATCGCGTCGCACCCAATATCCGATTTCAATCTGCCCATCAGTTGTGGCGTTGAAACCAATGCCGCCGATGATGTCGGGCACGCCCTGCGTCCGGCGCGTCATCACCATATGGGGGAGGAGCGGCGGGTGTTCCACTGTCAGCCAGTCCTGCGCGTCCGCCATGCCATAAGGGTGGGGCACATGGCTAAGGTTGCGGGTCACCCGTTCATCACCGAGCGCTAGCGCCAATGCGCGCGCATCCTCCGCAAAACCGGGGCGTAAGAGCAGGCGGTCCGTGCGTGCAAACATCATGTCTCTCCTTCGTCGCGCAAGGGAGAAATATCGCCATCATTTTGCAGGGGCGTGACGCCCATGAAAAAAGGGAGGCGGTGGATGATTCCCCGTCTCCCTTGAAATTTCCGCTTGTGGGGCCAGAACTGGCCCCGCTGCGGCGGGGGGTCATCTTGTTCGACGACCCCGCTTGGAAGTCGCCTTATTCGGCGGCCGTTGCCATCATATCAACCGACACATATTTGCGGCGGAGCTTGCCATCATGGAAACGCACGCGGCCAGCGGCGGTCGCAAAAAGCGTGTGGTCTTTGCCGATGCCGACATTGGTGCCGGGGTAAAATTTGGTGCCGCGTTGGCGCACGATGATGTTGCCGCCGACGACTTCCTGGCCACCGAATTTTTTGACGCCGAGGCGCTTGCTATGCGAATCGCGACCGTTGCGCGACGAACCGCCAGCTTTTTTATGTGCCATTGTTCCTAACTCCTAAATTTCGGCGGCGCGGCTCAGGCGCTCTTTTCGCTCTTGGCAGCAGCCTTTTTCGGCGCAGCCTTGGCGGGCTTGGTTTCAGCGGCGGCTTCGGTCTTGGCCTCAGCCTTGGGTGTCTTTGCCTTGGCCGGCGCGCCAATCGAAACGATGCGCAGCATGGTCAGCGACTGGCGATGCCCGTTGCGACGACGATAATTGTGGCGGCGACGCTTTTTGAAGATGATCACCTTTTCGCCGCGACCCTGGGCGACGATTTCCGCCGCGACCGACAGGCCAGCGGTGGCGGCAAGCTCTGCGCCCTCACCCGCCAGCAGGATATCCGACAGCGTCACCGAATCGCCAACCGCGCCGGGCAATTTTTCGACGGTGATTTTGTCCCCTGCGGCAACGCGATATTGTTTGCCGCCGGTGCGCACGATTGCGAACATCTGCTTGGCTTTCCTTTAAATTCTATGTCTTTTTCATTCCGTGCGACAGCCATAGGGCGACAGGCGTGAATACCGCGCCGACAATGACTATCCTGCCGGAAAGCCGCGCCACTAACTGCCAAGTGCCACACTGTCAATGGCGCAATGCCATATTTTGCGCGCTTTTCGACTCGCTTGCGCGGGCGACAGCGCCGGTTTACTTGGGTGTGATGCTATCTGTCACCACCCGTTTTGCCCCCCTGTTGCTACTGGCGTTGGGCGGCTGTGCCAGCGCGGATCTGGCCGATTATCCATCGCTCGCCCGGCGGCCCATCGAAACGCGCGCTGCCGCACCCACCAGCCCGCCGCCTGACACCGCACCGCCTGCACCGGTCAGCGCGACGCTGAGCGAGGCACTCAGCCGCCTTGCCGCCGATGCCGCGCGCGGGGATGCCGCATTCCAAAGCGCGCTCGCCGCCAATCGCGCGGCGATGGCAGCGGGACAGGGCGCGGCGGAGGGGAGCGAGGCCTGGGCACAGGCAGAGGTGGCACGCACCCGCACCGAGGCGGCGCGCGCACCGACCACATTCGCGCTGAGTGAGCTCGACCGATTGGCGCTGGAGGCGCTGGGGGATGATGACAGCATTGCCGTCGCCGCTATCACTGACGTGCAAAGCCGCATCGCCGCGCTGGTTGCGGCGCAGG
>CAUJJQ010000109.1 GCA_963205285.1 Pseudomonadota bacterium
AAAGCCCGAAAAACCGCGTCTGACACCGCGTGCCATTGAACGGCCAGCCCCCACGCAGCGCCCGCAGTCGACGCGCCAACCGCCGCCGCGCACACCGCCTGCAACCCGGCAGACGCCAGCACCTGCCAACGCACGCCGCCCAACCACCGCGACGCCGACCAATCGCGCCAACCCGCAGGCGCGTGACGCGCGACCGTCCGGCGCGTTGGATGGCATCGCAGCGGGTGTCGCGCGCGAAGCGGCGCGCAATTCGCGCGGCACATCTGCCCCGGCGGCGCGCACGGGTGATCAAGTGCGTGCCGATATTCGTGTCAGCATAAATGCAGAGGTGCGCGCACCGTGGAATCGCTGTGTCGTTACCGGGATAGACGTCGATAGACTGAAAACCAGCATCGTCTTTCATCTGACGCAAAGCGGCGCGCTCGACCGGATCATCAGCGTTGAAACGACAGGCGTTACCGCCAGCAACAGAACCCAGGTTGCCCGTTTTGAGGAATGCGCGCGTCGCGCCATCCAGCTTGCCGCCCCCTTTGCCGGATTGCCCGCCGAATATTATAGCCATTGGGCGACCTACACGCTCGATTTTGAGAAGAGATAGATGCAAAAACTGACCCTTGGATGTGCGCTGATCGCCCTTACCACCCTTGGCATGGGGGGCGGCGCGCTGATGGCGCAAACCGCGCCAACGACCGCGCCAACGACCGCAGCGACACCCGCGCCAACGCCCGCCCCCGCCACACCCGCCGCGCCGCCGCGCGAAACGGTGACCGGGGATTTGGGGGCGCAGGCGCGCACGTCGATTGTCATCACAGGCTTTGCCACCCCCGATGCGGTGGCAACGCCTGCGGGGAATACCAGCGCGCTGGGTATCCAGATTGCTGATGTGATTTCGGCGGATCTGGAACGATCGGGCCTCTATGCGCCGCTTGGCCCCGGCGGCTTGCGGCTGGTGCCAATGACCGAAGTGACCGCGCCACGTTTTGACAGTTGGCGCCCCACCGGCGCTGAATCGCTGGTGCAGGGCTTTGTCCGCGCCGATGCGGCGGGCAATTTGACCGTCGGCTGTTATCTTTACGATATGGCGCTCGGCAGCGAATTGGCGCGCAATGGCTTTGTCGTCCAGCCGCGCGATTGGCGCCGCGCCGCGCACCGCTGTGCCGATGCCATTTATTCGCGCCTGTCGGGCGAAGCGCCCTTTTTCGATAGCCGCATCGCCTATATCGCCGAAACCGGACCAAAGGATGCGCGGATAAAGCGGCTGGCGATCATGGATTCAGATGGTGCCAATCACCGGTTCATCACCACCGGCCAGTCGCTCGCCATCACGCCGCGCTATTCGCCCGATTACCGCTACATCGCCTATGTCAGTTATTTGGGTGACCGGGTGCGCGTCTATATCTATGATGTGGAGGGCGCGAGCCAGCGCGCGGTTTATGAAAGCAGCAACCCGACCTTTGCCCCGCGCTGGTCACCCGATGGGCGTTTCCTGCTGTTTTCCATGTCGGTCGCGGGCAATACCGATATTTACCGCATCCCGGTCGAAGGGGGGACACCGCGCCGCCTGACCGACAATCCGGGGATTGACGTTGGCGGCAGTTTTTCGCCGGACGGCACGCGGATCGTTTTTGAAAGCGACCGTTCGGGCGGGCAGCAAATCTATGTGATGAATGCCGACGGGTCGAGCCAGCAGCGCATCAGCTTTGGCGGCGGGCGTTATGCGACACCCGAATGGAGCCCGCGTGGCGACCTGATTGCCTTTACGCGAATATCGGGCAATTTCCGCATCGGGGTGATGACGCCGAGCGGCGGGGGCGAACGCCTCCTCACCGATGATTGGCAGGATGAAGCGCCGACCTGGGCCCCCAATGGCCGTCTCGTCCAGTTTTTTCGCACCTCGCGCGGGCGCGATGGGCGTAGCCAGATATTTCAGGTCGATCTGACTGGGGTTAATCTGCGCCGCATCCCGACGCCTGTCGATGGCAGCGACCCCGCTTGGGGGCCGATATTGCCTTAATGGCACAAAGGGGCAATGATGCCTCGATTGAGCGTGAGACAGAAAAAGGAGATAGTCATGCGCACCACCCATAAAGCCATGTTGATGGCGTTTACAATTCTCGCGGTCAGCGGCTGCGCTGGGCGCCGCGCGCCGGCTGAACTGCCCCCGGTCGCCGACAGCGGTTATGATACCAACGCCAACACAGGCGGGGTAACCAACGCGGTGGTGCCGGGCAGCCAAGCCGATTTCGTCCGATCGGTATCGAGCGACGTCATTTATTTTGATACCGACCGCTATAATATCGATGATATCGACCGCGCCGCGCTTACCAGTCAGGCCGAATGGTTGCGCCGTTACCCCAATGTCCGCGCGACGGTGGAGGGGCATGCCGACGAACGCGGCACGCGCGAATATAATATCGCACTGGGCGAACGGCGGGCCAATGCGGCGCGCAATTTCCTGGTTTCATTGGGCATCGACGGTGCGCGCCTATCGGTCATATCCTATGGCAAGGAACGGCCGGTAGCACTGGGTTCGGATGAAAGCGCCTGGGCGCAAAACCGCCGCGCGGTGACGGTGACCGTCCAATAAGGGCGGACAATAGGGGCAGGGCGGGCCATTGCG